>CAMWIG010000146.1 GCA_947174295.1 uncultured Alistipes sp.
GTTTCAGTCCCACATCATGACTGTCTCCACCTGCCGGCGGAAATCCTCGGGTGTCGTGTTGAGCCTGTGAAGGCATGCCGGGCAGCGTATTGGAATCTCGGTCTCGACATACCCGTCGGCGTAGGTGTCGCCGCAGCCGACGCACGGTTGAAGCACTCCGTAGCCCGAGTCGGTGTAGTGGTCGAACTGAGCTCCGCAGTGGCGGCATTTGATTTTGTAGGCAGTTCCCATAATCGTAACGTTTTTGAAGTTTTGTATTTCGTTCACGATACAAAGGAACGGTTTTCTTGTGTCAACTTGTGACACAGTGCTGTCGATATGCGTTTTTTTTCGAAAAAGTGGCGTCAGAGCGCTTTCAGCATCTCGAACTGCCGGCCTTTGCGGCGGATGTTCAGGGCGTTCAGAAACCCGGCGATGCCTGCATGCGTGCTGTCGGTATTGGTGACCTTTACGACCGCACTCGTGCCGAGGGCCGCGGCGTCGGCCAAAAGGGCCCGTCCGATGCCGCGGCGGCGATACTCGGGTGCGACGGCTATCTGCGTGATGTCGCCCGAGGCGGGCTCGGAGATGCAGTAGCCTGCGAGAATGCCGTCGACCGTTGCGCCGCGGCACGACAAATCCCCGCCTGCGCGGGCGACAGAGTCGAAATCGTTCTGCCACGATGGCTCGAAGTCGCGGAATCGCCGGGCCTGCCGGGCCGTGTCGGCGTCTATGCAGCCGATGTCGCAGCGGCAGTCGCGGGGCGCGATACGCAGGAGCGATTTCTCCTGCACGTAGTAGTCCAGCTCGCGCACGGCGGTGAAGCCGGCCTTGCGGTAGACTGCTGCCGCGCTCTGATTGTGTTGCAGCACTTCGAGCAGATATTGCCGGATGCCTGCCGCTTTCAGATGCGGAACCGAGTGGGCGAAGATGCGCTGGGCGAGTCCCTGTCTGCGATATTCGGGGATGGTACCGGTTCCCGTGTCGTAGGCTGTCGCGATGCCGTTGCGGAATCCCGTGCCGTTCAGGGTGAACGATACGATGCGCCCGCAGTCGAAAGCGGCGAACGAGAGCTCGGGGGTGAATCCGCGGCGGCGCAGCATCCGTTGCAGTGCCGCGAAGTCGAGGTCTATGTCGTAATCGGCGAAGGCGCGGTCGAACGCCTCGAACAGAGCGTCGGGGTCGGTCGCGGCCAGGGATTTTATCTCCATAGCGTTCAAGGTATGTATGTTTTGAAATATTCGCGCAGGTACTCTTCGAGCTCCGGCGTGTCTATTATGCGTATGTCGTCCAGCAGTCCGGCGACGAAACGTCCTACGCCCTTATACCCCGCCACTTCGGTGTCGAGGAGCCAGCGGCCGTCGGCAATCTGCTCGGTGCAGCGCTCCGCGAGCGGATACTCCTCCACGAGCAGGTTGTAGGCCAGCGTGCCGAGTTCGAGTCGGACGCGTCGGCGCTCCGTGCGGCTCATCATGCGGAACAGATCTATGAATCCCTCCTCGTGGTCGGCGGCGTTGGTCCATGCGTCGCCGAGCAGCTCCACCGAGCCGATACGCGATGTCTTGAACAGTTTGCACGCCGCCGAGTCGTGCTCATAGCACCATACCTGCACGTAGTTGGTCGTGAATGCGAACGGTTCGACGCGCCGGTCGCGTGCCGCGGCGGCATGTTGCGAACGGTAGCCGTGCAGGATGACCTGACGGCGCTCGCCGATGGCTTCCAGCAGGGCGTGTACGTTCGCCGCGTGTTTGCCCTTGACTACGGTATCGGCCAGCGAGCGGTTGTCGTACACCGAGTAGAGCTTGCGTTTGAGATTCTGTTTCAGCAGGTTCGTGTCGTCGATGCTCTCTATTGCGTTTTTCAATATCACGGCCTCCTCCTCGGTGAAGTGCACGAGCTGCGAGATATCCTTGAAGTGCGGCGAGGCCTTGTCCAGCCGTATGCAGTCGCCGGTCTTCTTGACCACGAATCCCGCGTCGCGGAAGGTGTCGATGTAGCGGTAGACGGTACGGCGCGACATGCCGAGCCGCTCGGCCAGCTGGTCGACGTTGTAGGTCGTGTTGGCGGTCAGCAGCTTCATGAGTCGCAGCATGCGTTCGAGTTTCGGCTGGTCCATAAGTGTGCGCAAGTGACAATCGATACAAAAATACGAAATAAAACCGGATTGTGCCTCCGCTGCGAAGCGAAAAGTCCGTCCGCTCGGTGCGGACGGACTTTTCGTGCGGCTTTTCGTGCGTGCGGCTACTTGGCCAGCACGAGTTTCTCTATCTCCTCGACCTGCGCGCGGAACGTCTTGTCGGTGTCGAGCATGTTCTGCACGGTCTTGCACGAATGGAGCACCGTGGCGTGGTTGCGGCCGCCGATTGCCGAGCCGATTTGCGTCAGGGGCGCTTTCGTGTGGCGCTTGGCGAGGAACATCGCAATCTGCCGTGCCTGCGCTATCTCGCGCTTGCGCTCCGAAGAGTTGAATCGGTTGCGGTCGATCGAAAGGTAGTCGCAAACGACGTCGATGATGGACTCGATGGTGACCTCTTTCTGATACATCTGCACGTAGACTTTCAGAACCTCCTTCGCGAGCGCCGTAGTGATGCGCCGTCCGAGGAACGAGGCGTTGGCGATGAGCGACGATATCGCGCCTTCGATTTCGCGCACGTTGGCCGAGATGTTGTCGGCCAGGTACGTAACCACATCGTCCGAAATTTGGGCTCCCAGCTTTTCGGCCTTCGCGCGGATGATGCGCAGCTTGGTCTGGTAGTCGGGGATTTGGAGCGGTGCTGCCATACCCCACTTGAAACGCGTGAGAAGGCGCTGCTCGATGTCTTTGAGCTCGACGGGCGGCTTGTCCGAGGTGAGGATTATCTGCTTGCCCGAGAGTTGCAGGTGGTTGAAGATGTTGAAGAACGCGGTCTGTGTGCCGGTCTTGCCCGACAGCTCCTGTATATCGTCGATAATCAGCAGGTCTATCATCTGATAGAAGTGTATGAAGTCGGGAATCTCGCCGTTCTTCGTCGCAATCTGGTATTGCGCCTGAAACTTGTTCATCGAGACGTAGAGCACCTGCAATTCGGGATGGCGCTGGCGCACCTCGTGGCCGATGGCCTGTGCGATATGCGTCTTGCCGAGACCCGAGTCTCCGTATATATACAGAGGGTTGAACGGCGTGTTGCCCGGGTTCACAGCCACCGACATGCCGGCCGAACGCGCCAGGCGGTTGCACTCGCCCTCGATGAATGCGTCGAACGTGTAGGCGGGTTTGAGCTGCGGGTCGATTATCAGCCTCTTCAAGCCCGGAATTACGAACGGATTCTTTATATTTGCGGTGTCGGTCTGCGTGTTGAACCGCGATATGGCCGAGGTGTCGACGTCGGCCGTGGAGTGCGTCGTCTGTGCGTCGGCGCGCGGAACGGCGTAGCGCAGGCGCGTCTGCTGTCCGTACATCTGCAAGATGATGGGTTTCAGAAACGGCGTGTACTTCTTCTCGATTTGGCTGACGTAACTTGCGTTGGGCACGCGCAGACTGAGTGTCGTACCGTCGAATTCGAGCGGTACGATCGGCTGGAACCATTTGGCGAACTCTTCTTCGGTAGTCTGCGCCTTGATGCGGGCGAGGCAGTTCTGCCAGATGTCGCCGTATGTCTGCGTAGTCGTGAGCATGATGTTTGTTAACTCTTGGTCTCTTGTTAAAGTTGCGTCGACAGGCCGCTTCCCGAAACGTAAACCGTTCGGTCGCAAATCTTTGAATACATCCGCGGTGATTCGTCCGGGAATTGCGCCGTTTTGACACGGCAAAGTTGTGAATAAATTAGCGAAAAGAATCTCGAAAATGAGTTGTATTTTTAGTTTTTTTATATATAGAGAAACAACGCTTTTTCGAATCGGCGAATTTAAATGTCTGATATTGAATAATTGGAAAAATTTGTGTATATTTGCGTATAAAAAATAAGACGTACTTATATACCTAATTATAACTAAATCTAATACAGACTATGGCAAACGAATTAGAACAGATGGTGCTTGCCAAAGCACAGGCATGGCTCGACGGCGACTACGACGAGGCGACCAAGGAGCAGGTCAGGTTCTTGATCGAGAACGATAAGAAAGAACTTGTCGAGAGCTTCTACAAGGACCTCGAATTCGGCACGGGCGGTCTGCGCGGCATAATGGGCGTGGGCTCCAACAGAATGAACATATACACCGTAGGCGCAGCGACTCAGGGCCTGGCGAACTATCTGAAAAAGAACTTCGCCGGCGAGCAGATACGCGTCGCCATCGGTCACGACAGCCGCAACAACTCGCGCATGTTCTCCGAGCGTGTGGCCGACATATTCGCTTCGAACGGCTTCACCGTATTCCTTTTCGACGCTTTGCGCCCCACTCCCGAGCTCAGCTTCGCCATACGCGAGCTCAAATGCCACTCGGGCGTCGTGGTGACGGCTTCGCACAATCCCAAGGAGTACAACGGCTACAAGGCCTATTGGACCGACGGTTCGCAGGTCACCGCTCCGCACGATGTGAACATCATCGCCGAGGTGGAGAAGATTACCGAGGTCGGTCAGGTGCTGACGGGCAAGAATCCCGAGAACATCACGATTCTCGATGAGAAGTTCGACGAAATCTATCTTAATAAGGTGCACGAGCTGTCGCTCTCGCCCGAGTGCGTCGCCGCGCAGCACGACATGAAGATTGTCTACACGCCGCTCCACGGTTCGGGCGTGCGTCTGGTGCCCGAGTCGTTGAAGAAGTTCGGCTTCACGAACGTGCAGCTCGTTCCCGAGCAGGCTGTCGTCGACGGAAACTTCCCGACCGTGGAGTCGCCGAATCCCGAGGAGCGCAAGACAATGTCCATGGCCATAGACATGGCGGCTCGCGAAGGCGCCGACCTCGTTCTGGCCACCGACCCCGACTCCGACCGCATCGGCGTTGCGCTGCGCAACGGCAAGGGCGAGTACGTGCTTCTGAACGGCAACCAGACTCTGGTTCTGATTATGAGCTATCAGCTCACCCGCTGGGCCGAGCTGAACAAGCTCGACGGAAACCAGTTCGTCGTGAAGACCATCGTGACGTCGCAGATGGCCAATGCCGTTGCCGACCACTTCGGCGTGAAGTGCTACGACTGCCTCACGGGCTTCAAGTACATCGCCAAGATTATCCGCGAGAACGAGGGCAAGGCCAAGTATATCGGCGGCGGCGAGGAGTCGTTCGGATATCTGGCCGGCGACTACGTTCGCGACAAGGACGCCGTGTCGGCGTGCTCGCTGGCGGCCGAGGCTGCCGCATGGGCCAAGGAGACCATGGGACTGACGCTCTACGAGTGGTTGCAGCAGCTCTACGTGAAGTACGGTTTCTACCGCGAGGGTCTCGTGTCGGTTGTCCGCAAGGGCAAGGAGGGTGCCGAGCTGATTCAGAAGATGATGGTCGACTTCCGCGAGAATCCCCCCAAGCAGATTCTCGGCTCGCCCGTCGTAAGAATCAACGACTTCAAGACGTTGG
>CAMWIG010000147.1 GCA_947174295.1 uncultured Alistipes sp.
AAAAAGCTGCGGCATTTCACCAGCCGAAAATGGCGCTTCACCCAGCGGGCGGCGCACGGCGGGCGGCACGAAAAATCGCGGCAAGAGGTACTTTCGGCACGGAATTTGTTCTGTTTCGGCACAGAACAACGGGTGAAATCTTGCGAGAAGGTTCCGCTGCATAATTTGGAAGTTTCGAAAAAAGTGCTTACCTTGCGTTCGTAAATCGACCTGAGAAAGTATGCCGCAAGGTAGACGAACGAGGTCGGAACATCGAATTATTAACTACTAAAAACGGATTGCCTATCGTAAAATTCTGCTCTTTGTAACTAATTTGAAAGGAGAAAAGAGTATGAACGCAGAAGTATTAAGCGACAAGAAGCTGCTTAATAGCTATCTTTCGGGTAATCGGTGTGCTATTTCCCAACTCATAGAGCGTCACAGCCGACGCGTCCGCGACTACGTTACGATGATGGTCAAGGATGCCGATTTGGCCGACGACATCGTGCAGGAGACCTTCATCAAGGCCGTCCGCGTCATCGACTCGGGTCGCTACACGGACAACGGCAAGTTCCTCTCGTGGATTCTGCGTATAGCCCACAATCAGGTCATCGACCACTTCCGGGCCCAGAAGCAGAATCGCATGCTGACCGAAGCAGAAGCCGGTTACGACGTTCTCGGCACGCTACGCATAGCCGAAAACAGCATAGAAGACGAAATGGTCTCGGCGCAAATCGAGGCCGACGTGCGCCGTCTGGTGGAAGAACTGCCCGACGAGCAGCGCGAAGTAGTCAGAATGCGATACTTCGCAGGGCTGAGCTTCAAGGAGATAGCCGAACAGACCGACGTGAGCATCAACACAGCTCTCGGACGTATGCGCTACGCTTTGATAAACCTCCGACGGATGATTAAGGAAAAAAACCTGATTTTGAGTTGACGGCACACAATATTACCGGCCGGGCACGCGTTATGTCAGCAAACAAACATAACGCTGCCTATGGAAGATTTGGACAAAGAAAAAGCGACATCCATTCCCTCGGATGAAGAACTGTTCATGCGCGAGGTCGTTAAAGGCGAGGCGGATATACTCTTCCTCGACTGTTACCTCCGGGACATCTTCGGACGGGCGGACGATTAAGGAGTTAATTTTTGATGTGAGAGGGCGACGGTCTTGCGACCGCCGCCCTCGTTTCGTATTTTTCATTACGCACGTTCGTGAAGGCGCCGGATCGGCTACGGCTCCGCCGCGCGCTATCTGCCTGCGTCGTGCGACAGCGGGTCGGGAACGGTGGCGGCGGCATCGAAGTCGCCCCAGCGGTCGGCTATCGAGCCGATGACGTCGAACAGCGCCTGAGGGTCGGTCTCCGTCACCAGGCGAAGGCGAGTCTCCTTGAAGTCGGGCAGCCCCTTGAAGTAGTTCGAAAGATGACGGCGCATTTCGAGGATTCCGACCTTCTCGCCCTTTATCTCCAACGATTTGGCCAGATGCTCGCGGGCTATGGCCACGCGCTCCCTCACGCCGGGCTGCGGCAGCTCCTCGCCCGTCGCGAGGAAGTGCTTCACCTCGCGGAAAATCCACGGACGGCCATATGTCGCGCGGCCTATCATCACGCCGTCGACGCCATAGCGCTCGAACGCCGCGGCGGCCGTCGGGCCGGAGCAGATGTCGCCGTTGCCGATGATGGGGATATGTATGGCCGGATTATTTCGGATTTTGCCGATGAGAGTCCAGTCCGCAGCGCCCTTGTATATCTGCGCGCGGGTACGGCCGTGGATGGTCAGCGCCGCGATGCCTGCATCCTGCAAGCGGAGGGCTATCTCCTCGATGTTCTTCGACTCGTCATCCCACCCCAAGCGGGTCTTCACCGTGACCGGCAGGCGCACGGCCTCGACGATGCGGCGCGTCATCTCGACCATGAGCGGCACGTCGCGCATCATGCCCGAACCGGCGCCGCGGCCGGCAATCTTCTTCATCGGGCAGCCGAAGTTTATGTCGACGATGTCGGGCCCGGCAGCCTCGGCCATCAGCGCGGCCTCGACCATGGGTTCGATCTGATTGCCGTAAATCTGGATGCCCACGGGACGCTCGAAATCGTTCACGCGCAGCTTGGCCAGCGATTTGGCGGCGTCGCGGATGAGTCCGTCGGACGATATGAACTCGGTGTAGACGACATCGGCGCCGAAGCGCTTGCACATGTAGCGGAACGACGGGTCGGTGACATCCTCCATGGGTGCCAGAAACAGCGGTTTTTCGCCTAAGTCGATATTGCCTATTTTCATTGTCCGATGATTTATTTCGGCGCAAATTTAATCGGATTTCCGCAAGAAAGCGTTATATTTGCGGATAATTTTGAAAACGAATCGCAAATGATAAACATCGACAGCTTTATTTCGCAGGCGGTGACCCGCTCGGTGGAGGCTCTCTACGGAAAACTCGACGGAGAGCAGTTACAGATTCAGAAGACACGCAAGGAGTTCGAAGGCGACTACACGCTGGTGGTATTTCCTCTTCTGCGACGAAGCCGCAAGGCCCCCGAAGCGACGGCGACCGAAATCGGCGAGCGCATAGTGGCCGACACCCCCGAAATCGAAAGTTTCAACGTAATAAAGGGATTCCTCAACCTCTCGCTTTCGAGCGCATTCTGGGGTGAGCGTTTCGGCGAGATATACGCGGCCGAGGATTTCGGCACGGCACCCTCGACGGGCCGCACGGTGATGATCGAGTACTCCTCGCCCAACACCAACAAACCGCTGCACCTCGGACACATACGCAACAACCTGCTGGGTTACTCCGTGGCGCAGATACTCCGCGCGAACGGACACAACGTCATCAAGGTGAACCTCGTCAACGACCGGGGCATCCATATCTGCAAGTCGATGCTCGCATGGCAGCTCTACGGCGGCGGCGAAACGCCCGAGTCGTCGGGCATGAAGGGCGACCACCTGGTGGGCAAGTACTACGTGGAGTTCGACAAGCACTACAAGGCCGAAATCAAGGCGCTGATGGCCGAGGGCAAGAGCGAGGAGGAGGCCAAGAAAACCGCTCCGATAATGCTCGGCGCGCAGGAGATGCTGCGCAAGTGGGAGGCCAAGGACCCCGAGGTGTACTCGCTGTGGCAGACCATGAACGGCTGGGTGTACGACGGTTTCGACGTGACGTACAAGGCTCTGGGCGTCGACTTCGACAAGGTCTACTACGAATCGCAGACATATCTGCTCGGCAAGAGCCTCGTGCAGGACGGACTCGACAAGGGCATATTCTTCCGCAAGGAGGATAACTCCGTGTGGATCGACCTCACGGCCGACGGGCTCGACCAGAAGCTGCTGCTGCGCGGCGACGGAACGTCGGTCTACATGACCCAGGACCTCGGCACGGCACTCAGCCGATTCGAGGAGAACAGTCTCGACGACATGATTTACGTCGTGGGTAACGAGCAGAACTATCATTTCCAGGTGCTGAAACTCATCCTCAAAAAGCTGGGCTACGATTGGAGCGACAACATTTTCCACCTCTCCTACGGCATGGTCGAACTGCCCGAGGGCAAGATGAAGTCGCGCGAAGGCACGGTGGTCGACGCCGACGACCTGATAGCCGACATGGTGGGTACGGCCCGCGAGATGTCGGACGAACTGGGCAAGCTCGACGGCTGCACCGAGCAGGAGGCCAATGCCATATCGACCATGGTCGGACTCGGCGCACTGAAATACTTCATCCTGAAAGTCGACCCCAAGAAGACGATGCTCTTCGACCCGCGCGAGTCCATCGACTTCAACGGCAACACCGGCCCGTTCATCCAGTACACTCACGCCCGAATCCGTTCGCTGCTGCGCAAGGCCGCCGAAGCGGGAATCGACTACGCCGGCGGCACGGCCGCTGCGGCATATCTGCCGGAGGAGGTGGAGCTCGTAAAGAGTCTGGCCGACTACCCCAACGTCGTAGCCGCCGCAGGCGACAACTTCGCGCCCTCCATCATAGGCGCCTACGCCTACGAGCTGGCGAAGAGCTTCAACGGATACTACCACGACCACTCGATTCTCAAAGAGGAGAACACCGCCGTGCGCGACATGCGTCTGCGTCTGGCCGACGAGGTGGCGCGCGTGATACGTTCGGCGATGAAGCTGCTCGGCATCGACGTTCCCGAGAGAATGTAAGCGCACGGATGCCGCGCAGACGTTCTGCACCAGGCTCTGCCTCGGTTCGCCGACGCAGTCCGCAAGCAGCACATGTCCGCGCATCGAGGCGGGTCCATGCCGGGCCGAAAAACGGCGATAATAAATGCGCAACCGCGAACGGCGCGACACAAACAGAGAACGGCTGTCTGAGATTCAGACAGCCGTTCTCTGTGTTCATTGGCACCCGCAGAAGGCGCCGCAACCCGCTACTCCTCGTCGGGAAGAGTGAACTCGGTCATGCCGGCCTTGACGAGGATATTGTACCACGAGAAGACCTTCTTCATGTCCGACACGTGCACGCGCTCGCGGTCGTATTCGGGCAGCACCTCTGCGAAATAGGCCTTCAACGCCTCGGCCGGCTCCTTGTGGGAGATGGCCTCCTTGCCGCCCGTATGGGCGTAGATATTGGTGAAGACCTGAGCCAAAGGCACGTCGGCGCCCTCGGTGAAAATCGAGATTTCGGACAGCGCGCTCATCATGCGCGAAGCCGATGCGGCATTCGAACGCTTGCCGTCGACGAGCGACTCGACGATGACGCCGCGTGCCGACTGCGCCACGTATTTGTACAGACCGGGCTGGCCGGAGATAGCGAGAATTTCTTTGAGTTCCATCGTTTCCTTGTTTATTTAAGTGTATCCTTCGGTTAGATTTCCGGCTCGTCGGGAGTAATCGTAAGCTCCTCCTCGACAGTGTACGTGCAGACACCCGTATCGGCACCGAGACCGTAGATGTTGGCGAAACCGAAGCGCCACTCCACCTTGGTTCCGGCCTTCTGTCCGGGCAGCACCAGCGAGAAGGGCATGGTCTCGACCGGAGCCTGCTCCCACGTCACGAGCGTGGCGCTAATCATCGTCGGCGTATTCCAGTCGCTCCACTTGGGCTCGTCCTTGCCCTCCTCCTTCGGTTCGAGCGTGCGGTAGTAGAGGTAGACGTTCGACTTGCCGTAGGTGTTGGTGAACACTCCCGTCATGCGGACGCTCTCACCGGGGAAAACCTTGGCTGCCTCCTCGCCCTTGGCGGGATATACGTTGGGCTCGACGGTGAAGTTCTCCACCTTGGGATAGGTCGAGTACTCGGGGCCGAGGCTCTCGTTGCAGCTGTACAGACCGACGGTCAGCACAGCCGCTGCAATCATCAGAAATCTTTTCATTATCGTTTCGAATTAAAATTATACGTTTCAAGTACGCTTATTAACGCCGCGCAGATGCGGTTTATTGTCCGTTGTCGATTTTCACGTCCAGATGCGGGAACGGGAAGTTGATGCCGTGCGACGGCAGACTCTTGTATATGCG
>CAMWIG010000148.1 GCA_947174295.1 uncultured Alistipes sp.
CTGCTCGACTACTGCTTCAATACGCCGTCCGACGGTCTGACGTCGCATGCGTCGGTCGACCGCCTCGATGCGCTGATCGACAAAAATTTGCACTATTTGAAAACCGGGAGATGACTATGAGAGAGTGCGTGACGTTTCGTGAAAAGGTCGGCTACGGCTTCGGGGATATGGCTTCGAGCATGTTCTGGAAGATATTCGGCATGTACATGCTGTTCTTCTATACGCGTGTCTTCGGCATATCTCCCGCCGCCGTCGGTACGATGTTCCTCGTGACCCGCGTGTGGGATTCGCTCAACGACCCGATTATGGGGCTCGTCGCCGACCGCACGCGCAGCCGCTGGGGGTGCTACCGCCCCTATCTGCTCTGGGGGGCCGTGCCGTTCGCGCTCGCCGGAGTGCTGACGTTCACCGTGCCCGACTTCGGCCCTGCCGGGAAAATAGTATGGGCCTATGCAACCTACACGGCCATGATGATGGTCTACACGGTCGTCAACGTGCCCTATGCGTCGCTGCTGGGCGTCATGACCGCCGACCCGCGCACCCGCAGCATCTTCTCCTCCTACCGCATGTTCTTCGCCTATGTCGGGAGTCTCGTCACGTTCATGGTGCTGCAACCTGCGGTCGACATGTTCGCGCGGCTGTTCGGCGGCGGCGAGACGATGCTCGACGGCACGGTCGACGGCAGCGCCGTAGCCGTATCGGGCATGCCTGCGGCGTGGACGTGCGCCGTGGCGATGATAGGCGCCGTATGCGCCGTGCTCTTCTTCCTCTGTTTTCGGTGGACGCGCGAGCGAATACGCCCCGGAGGCCGGCTCCCGGCCGGAAGCGTCGGCCGCGATTTGCGCTCGCTGCTGCGCAACGGCCCGTGGTGGATTCTCCTTGCGGCCGGTGTCGCGGTGCTGCTGTTCAACTCCATCCGCGACGGCGTGGCGATATTCTACTTTACGGACTATGTGCGCAGCGGCTACAAACTTCCCGTGACGGGCTGGACGCTCGCCACGATATACCTGCTTGTCGGACAGGCGGGCAACATGGCAGGCGTCGCACTGGCCGTTCCGCTCGCGTCGCGCATCGGCAAGAAGGGTGCGTTCGCTGCCGCCATGGGCATCGCCGCCGTGCTGAGCGTCATGTTTTTCCGTCTGTCGCCCGACGATACGGCAGCGCTGATGTCGCTCCAACTCGCGGTCAGCGTGGCCGCAGGCGCGGTTCTGCCGCTGCTGTGGAGCATGTATGCCGACACGGCCGACTACGAGGAGCATCGCAGCGGACGCCGTCCCACGGGACTCATCCTCTCCTCGTCGTCGATGTCGCAGAAGATAGGTTGGGCCGTCGGCGGTGCCGTCACGGGCTGGCTGCTGACGGCGTTCGGCTACGACCAGACCGCTGCCGAGCAGAGTGTCGAGGCCGTACGCGGAGTACGTCTCATGTTGAGCTGGCTGCCTGCCGCAGCATGTATCGCCGCCATAGCGGCCATAGCGTCGTATCCGCTCGGCGAGAAGCGGATGAGTGTCATTTCGTCGGAGCTCGCCCGACGACGAGCCGAAAACGATATCGAATCATGAAAAACAGCCTTGCCGCATGGCGTTCCGAGCTCCACGCGGAGCTTACCGAAAATATTCTGCCTTTCTGGCTGTCGTTGTGTCCCGCCGACGGCCCTCTGACGGGGCGTGTCGACGGCGAGGGCCGTGCGCACGCCGGAGCCGGACTGAGCGCCGTGCTCCTTGCGCGCATGCTGTGGTTCTTCTCGGCGGCGTATCGTACCGTCGGCGACCGGCGCGCACTCGATGCCGCACGCCGCGTGAGACTGTTCGTGTCGGCGAATCTTATCGACCGCCGCTACGGCGGTGTCTTCTGGGAGCTCTCGCACAACGGACTGCCTCTGAACTACAAGAAGCAGAGCTACGCCGCCGGCTTCGCCATCTATGCGCTGTGCGAATACGCTCTGGCCACGGGCGACATGCGTGCCGCCGAAGAGGCCGAAGCTCTCTTCGAGTCGCTCGAAGAGCACGCCTGCGACACGGCGCACGACGGCTACGTCGAGGCGTTCGCCCGCGACTGGCAGCCGCTGGACGACATGCGTCTGAGCGACAAGGACACCAACACGACGTTCAGCATGAACACCCACCTGCATCTGTTGGAGGCCTACGCCGCCCTGTCGAAGGTCAGCCCGTCGCAGCGCGTCGCCGATGCCTTGGGACGTCTGATACGCATACACGTCGACCGCATTTTCGACCCGGCAACGGGGCATCTGAATCTCTTCTTCGACCGGGGCTGGCGTGTCGAGGGCCGCACCGTATCCTACGGACACGACATCGAGGCCTCGTGGCTCCTCGACGAGGCTGCGGCTGCGGCGCGAATCTCCTCGCCGAAGGTCGCCGCCGTCGTCGATTCGCTTGCCGTGGCAGCCATCGAGGGGTTGCAGCCCGACGGGAGCATGATTTACGAATACGACCGCGCGACGGGCCGCACCGATGCCGACCGCCACTGGTGGGTGCAGGCCGAGAGCGTGGTCGGGCTCTTCAACATGTATCAGCGCACGGGCGACGAACGTTTCTTATGCAGAAGCCGCGATGCGTGGCGGTACATATCCCGCCGTCTGGTCGACCGCCGGCACGGCGAGTGGCTGTGGAGCATACGTGCCGACGGCTCGGAGAACCGCACCGACGACAAGGCCGGGTTCTGGAAATGCCCATACCACAACGGCCGAATGTGCATGGAGATTATGGCACGCATCGACCGCATGACCGACGATTGAAAAATAAGTATGAATTATGGCCAACTACAATACGCTTACCGAAATACCGCCCATATCGCAGCACGACAGCTTCGTGGTGTTCGAGCGGCGCAAATGCACCTTCAACTTCCCGATTCACGTCCACCGCGAGTGCGAGCTGAACTACATCGTCGGGGCGAAGGGGGCGCGGCGCATCGTCGGCGACCACGTGGCCGACATCGGCGACCGCGAGATGGTGCTCATCGCCGGCAGCAACCTCGAACACGCATGGCTGAACGGCGACCGCCAGTCCGGCGGCGAAATCTACGAGGTGACCGTGCAGTTTTCGCCCGACCTGTTCTGCGGCGGCGGGCTCATCGACAAGAAGCAGTTCGCCCCCATACGCAGCATGCTGCGCGACGCGCAGCACGGCATCGCCTTCTCGGAGAAGACCATCTTGCAGGCCGAGCCGGTCGTGCATCAGCTCATCGCGAGCACCGACAACTTCAACTCCGTGCTGCTGTTTCTGCAACTGCTCAACCTGCTCTCGCACGACGGCGCCTACACCGTGCTGTCGCACTCGCGTTTCAGCAAGCAGGAGGATACCTACGACAGCCGTCGCGTGCGCAAGGTCATGGAGTATATGAACCGCAACTACTGCCGGCCGATACGCCTCGCGGAGATGGCGGCTTTGGTCAACATGAGCGAGCCGTCGTTCAGCCGCTTCATCAAGCGGCGCACGGGCTACAACTTCATCGACTGCCTGAACAACATTCGCGTGAGTGCCGCTGCGCGTCTGCTGATAGACGAACCGGCCAACACGATTGCCGAAATCGCCTACAAGTGCGGCTTCAACAACCTCTCGAACTTCAACCGCATGTTCAAGAAGTACAAGGGACACCCGCCGCACGATTTCCGCGAATACTACGACAAGAAGAAGATAATAATCTGATATGCCATACATTATGAAGAATCCTGTCATCATCCCGCTCGCCGCCGCGCTGCTCTCCGCCTGCACTGCGGCGCCGCAGCCCGCCGAGCCGTGCGACAGCCGCGCCACGGCCGAAACGCGTGCGCTCTATGCCAATATGTTCCGTTCGGCCGAACGCGGCGTCATGTTCGGACATCAGGACGACGCCCTCTACGGCCACTCGTGGAGCTACGAGCGCGGACGCTCCGACGTGCGCGAGTGCTGCGGCGACTATCCGGCCGTCTTCGGATGGGAAATCGGCTGCTTGGAGCTCGGCGCGGAGCGCAGTCTCGACGGCGTGCCGTTCGATGAGATGGTACATCTGCTGTGCGAGGCCTCCGACCGCGGAGCCGTGAACACCGTGAGCTGGCACGTCTCCAATCCGCAGACCGGCGGCTCGTCGTGGGACTGCCGCACGACCGCTGCCGTGGCGTCGATTCTTCCCGGCGGCGAGCATCATGCCCTCTATTGCGCGTGGCTCGACCGTCTGGCCGGATTCTTCGCCTCGCTGCGCCGTGCCGGCGGAGAGCCTGCGCCGGTGCTGTTCCGCCCGTTCCACGAGCACACGTCGACCGGTTTCTGGTGGGGCGAAGCGCAGTGCACGCCCGACGAGTTCCGCCGTCTGTGGCGCTTCACGGTGGAGTATCTGCGCTACGAAAAGGGGATTCACAACCTGCTCTACGTCTATTCGCCCGACCTGTTCCGCGATGCTGAGCACTACATGGAGCGCTATCCGGGCGACGAGTGGGTCGACGTGCTGGGCATGGATGCCTACCACCGCCCCGGCGAGTGGGATTTCATCGAGGGATGCCGGCGCATGCTCTCCGACCTGCAACGTCTCGGGCGCGAACATCGCAAGCCCGTGGCCTTCACCGAGACGGGACTCGAAGGCGTCGCCGACGCCGAGTGGTGGACGGGCACTCTGCTGCCTGCCATAGCCGACTTCGGGCTTAGCTACGTGCTCGTGTGGCGCAACGCCCACGACCGCCCGTCGCACTTCTTCGGCCCGTGGCGAGGCCATGCTTCGGAGGAGGATTTCCGCCGCTTCGCCTCGAACAGCCGCCAGCCGATACTCTTCGAGGGCGATTTGAAAGATATGTATGAATGAAACCTTAAAAAAACCGACTACGATTATGAAAAAACTGTTATTGTCGATGCCTCTGTGGCTCGCTGTCGGGTGCAGCGACATCGCCGATGCCGACTTTTCCAAGCCCGAGCCCGCACCGTTCGCCGTCAGCGATGCGTCGGCGACCGTGCAGACGCAGAATCTGCGCGACAACCTGCGCCGCTCGGCCGAAAGCGGTGCGACGCTCTTCGGCCACCAGTGTTCGACGCTCTACGGCATCGGCTGGTCGGGCGACGCCGGACGCTCCGACGTGAAGAGCGTGTGCGGCGACTATCCGGCCGTCATCGGGTGGGATATCGGCGAAATAGAGTCGGGCCGCGATACCAACATCGACGGCGACCGCTTCGACGACATCCGCACCCGTATCATCGAGTCATACGCCCGCGGCGGAGTGACCACCGTCGGCTGGCATGCGACGAATCCCGTCACCGGCGGAACGGCGTGGGACCCAACGCCGGCCGTGTCGCGAATCATCCCCGGCGGCGACCTTCATGCGACCTACCGCGGGTGGCTCGACATCGTGGCCGACTTCATGCTCTCGCTGCGCACCGCCGGCGGCGAGTATGTGCCGGTGCTCTTCCGTCCGTTCCACGAACACACGGGCAA
>CAMWIG010000149.1 GCA_947174295.1 uncultured Alistipes sp.
AAAAAAATATACACACAAACCGTCGATTAACCAAACGCAGCCGCCAAAAATGGCGCCCGACGAACCGCCGTCGCACACGCCGAACAGGGGGCGCGATTTCCGCGAGGCTGCGGAAATCCCCCCTCATTACTATCGGCCGCACGGTCTACTCCACGCGGCGCAGAAGCTCCGCGAGCAGGTCCCAGAACATGGGCACGGTCGCGATTTCAAGACGCTCGTCGGGCGAGTGCACGCCGCGCAGCGTCGGGCCGAACGACACCATCTCCAATTCGGGGTACTTTTCGAGGAAGAGTCCGCACTCCAAACCAGCGTGGATGGCGCGCACCTTGGGCTCCTTGCCGAACAGGTCGCGATATGCGGCTACTGTCTGTTCGAGCAATTTCGACTCGGGGTCGGGCGTCCAGCCGGGGTATCCGTCGGAATGGGCCACGTCGGCGCCGGCGAGCGAAAATACCGACTCGACCATCTGCATGACGTAAATCTTCGCGCTCTCGACCGACGAACGCTGCGACGAAGTGACGACGATTCTGTTCTCGCCCTCGAACTTCACCGACGCGAGGTTCGTCGATGTCTCGACCAGACCCGGCACGGCGAACGACATGGCCACCACGCCGTTGGGCACGCCGACAATCGAGTAGACGAGTCCCTGCTGCGTGCGTGCGTCGAGCACCGTGTCGACCTGCGGCATCTCGTTGAGCGTGATGCGGAAATTGGGCTCGCGGTGGCGGAACTCGTTTTCGAGTTCGGC
This sequence comes from uncultured Alistipes sp., assembly GCA_947174295.1. GTDB lineage: Bacteria > Bacteroidota > Bacteroidia > Bacteroidales > Rikenellaceae > Alistipes. The sequence goes on from CAMWIG010000149.1 coordinate 749, forward strand.
CCTGAATGTCGCGAAACGCTTCTCGAAATCGTTCTTGAAGTGCGTCGGCACACCGAATATGGCGTAGGCCTCGCGCGGAATGGCATTGCGCAGATTGCCGCCGTCGAAGTAGCTCAGGCGCAGCTCGAAGCTCTGCATGCCGTCCCACAGCAGACGGGCCACGGTCTTGTTGGAGTTGGCGCGGCCCTTGTCGATATCGTCGCCAGAATGGCCGCCCAGCAGATCGGACACGTCGACACGATAGAACGTGTAGTTCTTCGGCGCAGGCTCGCTCTTGTAGGTGAACGTCGCTACGGTGTCGATGCCGCCTGCGCAGCCGATGAATATCTCTCCCTCGTCCTCCGAGTCGAGGTTCACGAGATACTTGCCCGTGAGCATACCCTCGCCGAGCTCGAACGCGCCCGTAAGGCCGGTCTCCTCGTCCACGGTGAACAGCGCCTCGACCGGGCCGTGCTGCAACGACTCGTCGACCATGACAGCCAGTGCGGCAGCCATGCCGATTCCGCAGTCGGCGCCCAGCGTCGTGCCCTCGGCCTTGACCCACCCGCCGTCGATACGGGTGCGTATGGCATCGTTCTCGAAATCGAACTCCACGTCGGAGTTCTTCTCGCATACCATATCCATATGGGCTTGGAGAATCACCGTCGGGCGGTTCTCGTAACCCGGCGCAGCCGGCTTGCGCATCACGACATTGCCTATGGCATCCTTGCGGTATTCGATTCCGCGCTCCTCGGCGAAGCGCACCAGATAGTCGATTATCTTTCCCTCCTTCTTCGACGGACGCGGCACGCGCGTAATCTCGTCGAAAATTTCCCACACGGTGCGGGGTTCGAGATTGGTTATAGCTGACATAGTCTTATAATGTTTAATTTTCGCAAATGTACGAAATATTTTCGTAACTTTGCATAAAGCGATTTACCATGATGAATTTCAGAATAGGTTACGGATACGACGTCCACGCTCTGGCCGACGGACTGCGGCTCGTGTTGGGCGGCGTCGAAATCGAACACTCGAAGGGCTGCGTGGCGCACTCCGACGGCGACGTGGCTATACACGCCATCTGCGACGCACTGCTGGGCGCCGCGGCACTGGGCGACATCGGGCTGCATTTTCCCGACACGTCGGACGACTTCGCGGGAATCGACTCGCGCATACTTCTGCGGCGCACAGCAGCGCTTCTGGCCGAACGCGGATATCGGGTCGGCAACATCGACTGCACGATTGCCATGCAGCGCCCCAAGCTGCGCCCCCACATCGACGCCATGCGCACGGCCCTCGCCGCCGACATGAACATTGCCGTCGACTGCGTGTCGGTCAAGGCCACCACGACCGAACGGCTCGGATTCGAGGGGCGCGAAGAGGGAGTCTCGGCTTCGGCCGCAGCTCTGATTTACCGCACGGACAGCGAGGCGCAATCAGCAACTGCTCCGGCCAGGCAGCGGCAGCAATAGATACTGCTAATTCACGCATAATAAACAGCAGCCGCGCGCATACCGGCATATGCGACGACGGGAGCTGCCTGCAAGAGGCAGCTCCCGTCGATCGTATTCCCGCGAACGGGGCAGGCGTCAGTATATAGCCGTTATCGTACCGCTGTACTGCACGGCGTTGTACCACGGATTGGAGAGCGTGAGCGTACAGCCGCCCATCTTCGAATAGATTTCGAACGTGAAGGTGAACGTACCGGCCGTGAAGAGCGACGACGAGAAGCTGACAGTCCAGCCGTCGTTGGTCTGCTCGGTGGTGTAGCCCTGCACGCTCGGCAGCGTGTAGTTGAGAATCGTGAGGTGGTAAGGCGGCACGTAACCCTTGATATACGGCAGGCAGACATCCACGACATCGCCCCAGATGCCGACATCGAAATTGGGATTGGTGATTTGGCGCATCGACCCGGCAGGCTGTTGCTGCATGGTCTGCGGATTGAACTGGAAGTGACGCGAGAGCACCACCGAGTCGATGAACTTCTCGTACTCGGCCAGACGCTTCGCACGACGCGCCTCGCGCTCTTCGCGGCGCTCCTCCTTGGGAGAGACGGGGCGCTCCTTCTCCAAAACCGACGACGCCTGCGCACGGCGCGACGACTTCGACTGGCCTATCGTATACATCAGCGGAATGCACACCAAGGCCGCAATCAAGAAATAGTAGATTCTTTTCATAAGCACATATAAGGTTATATGTGCCCGTGTCGAGCAAATATCCTGCCCGAATCGTCAAATGCCCATCTTTCGGAGGAATACGCCCGTATGGCTATCCGCGCACTGCGCCACCTCGTGCGGCGTGCCCTGCGCGACGATGCGGCCGCCGGCGACACCTCCCTCGGGGCCGATGTCGATGACATGGTCGGCGACCTTCACCACATCGAGGTTATGCTCGATGACTATGGCCGTATTGCCTCTGTCCACTAGCTTGCGCAGAACGTCCAGCAGCTGTCGGATATCCTCGAAATGGAGGCCCGTCGTCGGCTCGTCGAGAATGTAGAGCGTCCGGCCCGTGTCGCGCTTCGACAGCTCGGAGGAGAGCTTGATTCGCTGGCTCTCGCCGCCCGAGAGCGTCGTGCAGGGCTGCCCGAGCGTGAGGTATCCGAGACCGACCTCCTGAATGGCGCGCAGCTTCTGGTGTATGGACGGGATGTTCTCGAAGAACTCCACGGCCATGTTTACCGTCATGTTCAGCACGTCGTCGATATTGCGGCCCTTGTACTTCACTTCGAGCGTCTCGCGGTTGTAGCGATGGCCTCCGCACGCCTTGCAGGTGACATACACATCGGGCAGGAAGTTCATCTCGATGGTCTGCACGCCGGCGCCTCGGCACTCTTCGCAGCGGCCGCCCTTGACATTGAACGAGAAACGGCCGGCCTTGAATCCGCGAATCTGCGCATCGGGCGTAGACTCGAACAGCTTGCGGATGTCGGAGAAGACGTTGGAGTAGGTCGCAGGATTGCTTCGCGGCGAACGCCCGATGGGCGACTGGTCGACGACGACCAGCTTGTCGATGTTGTCCATGCCATCTATGGCGTCGTGTTCCAGCGGCTGGTCGTACGAACGGTAGAGATAGCGGCTCAGCGCCGGCCGCAGCGTGCCGTTCACGAGCGACGACTTGCCCGAGCCGCTGACGCCCGTCACGCAGATGAGTTTTCCGAGCGGGAACTCCACGTCGATGCCTTTCAGGTTGTTGCCGCGGGCGCCGCGGACGGTAATCGAGAGTCCGTTGCCGGGACGCAGCGTCTCGGGTATCTCTATGCGCCGGCGGCCGGTCAGGTAGTCTGCCGTGATGGAGTCGGAACGCATGATGTCGCCGATGGTGCCCGCAGCCACGATGTTGCCGCCCTTGCGGCCGGCACGCGGGCCGACGTCGACTATGAAATCGGCCGCACGCATCATGTCCTCGTCGTGCTCGACGACGATTACCGAGTTGCCGGCATCGCGCAGCTCCTGCAACGAACGGATAAGACGCTGATTGTCGCGCTGATGCAGACCGATGCTCGGCTCGTCGAGGATGTAGAGTACGTTGACCAGCTTCGAGCCTATCTGCGTGGCGAGGCGTATGCGCTGGCTCTCGCCGCCCGACAGCGAACGCGACGCGCGCGACAGCGACAGGTAGCCCAGCCCCACCTCCAAGAGGAAGTGCAGACGCTCGCGAATCTCCTTGATGATTTCACGTGCTATCTTGCGCTCCTTATCGTTCATGTATTCCTCGATATGCTCCATCCACTCCGCGAACTCGGTGATGGACATCGCCGACACCTCGGCTATGTTTTTCCCGCCGATGCGGAACTGCAAAGCCTCCTTTTTCAGCCGGCTGCCGCCGCACGCGCTGCACTTGCGGTAGACGAGGAACTGCTCGCGCCATTTCTGGCCGCGCTTCGAATCCTCGTCCTCGTTGCGGTTGACGTATTCGGCCACGCCCTCCCACGATACGAGACGGTTTCCGCCCGAGCAGGTGAACTCCGACATGTTGACCGTCAGCGGCTCGGCATCGCCGTAGAGTATGGCGTTCAGACCCTCGGGCGATATGGTCGACACAGGGTCTTCGAGCGTGAAGTCGTGACGGCGGCCGAGAACCTCCAACACGGCGAAGAGCATGTTGTTGCGATACTTGCCCAAAGGCTCTATGGCCCCCTCGCCGAGCGAGAGCGACATGTCGGGGATTATCTTCTCCATGTCGAACACCGCCTCCTCGCCCAGACCGTTGCAGTGCGGGCATGCGCCCTGCGGCGAGTTGAAGGAGAAGGTATGCGGCGCAGGGTCTTCGAACGCCACGCCCGTCGAGGGGCACATCAGGTGCTGCGAGTAGTAGCGCAGCCCCTCTGTTCCGTAGTCGTAGACGGCCATCGTACCCTTGCCCTGACGCATCGCCTCAGCGAGCGAGGTCATGATGCGCACGCCGGAGTCGGGGCCGACGCTCAGTCGGTCGACGACGAGGTCGATGTTGTGCACCTTGTAGCGGTCGAGACGCATTCCCGACGAGAACTCGCGAATCTCGCCGTCGATGCGGGCGTAGATGTAGCCCTTCTTGGCCAGCGACTCGAAGAGCTCGCGGTAGTGGCCCTTGCGGCCCTTGACCACGGGAGCCATGACGGCTATCTTGCGGCCTGCGAAACCCGAAAGAATCAGCTCTCCGATGCGGTCGTCGGAGT
>CAMWIG010000150.1 GCA_947174295.1 uncultured Alistipes sp.
TCGACATCGCCTTCCTGAGCGCCCCGCGGTGCGTGCGTCCCGACATGCGCTACGCTAGCGTATAAGTCGCCTCCGGTCTGCGCGCCCGCGCCAATCTGCTTATGCACAACTACGCTGAGGCCGCCGACGATGCCGACGCAGCCATGCAAGGCTTCACGCCCTACTCCATCGACGAGCTCGGCAAGCCTTCGTTCAACGAGGTGGGCCACTCGTGGATGTGGGCCATCGTAATCGCCGAGACCGACCCCGTCGTGCTGTCGGGTATCGTCAACTGGCCGTCGCACGTATGTTCGTTCTCCTACGGTTACGCCGGTGCCGTGCACGCTTACCGCAGCGTGAGCGCCACGCTCTACCAGCAGATTCCCTCGACCGACGTGCGCAAGGGCTGGTGGCTCGACGAGGACGGCAACTCGCCGCTGCTGGTCGACGAGTATTCGCCTGCCAACTGCTCGGCTATCGGCATGAGCTTCTCGCCCTACCTGAACGTCAAGTTCGGCGCATGGAAGAACGAGCTCTTCACCTCGACGAATGCCAACCCGTGGCCGCTGATGCGTGTCGAGGAGATGTATCTCATCAAGGCCGAGGCGCTGGCCATGGGCGGACAGCCCGGCGAGGGCAAGTCGGTTCTCGAATCGTTCGTCCGCACCTACCGCAACCGCAACTTCTCGCTCTCGTCGGCGTCGCCCGAGGTCATTCAGAACGCCGTATGGTTGCAGCGCCGCATCGAGTTCTGGGGCGAGGGTCAGTCATTCTTCGACATCATGCGTTTGAAGAAGCCCATCGACCGCGTGGGCGCAGGGTTCACTTCGGCGTGGGTTTACCAGATTGCACCCGAGTCGCCTGTGATGCTCTACCTCATTCCGCAGAGCGAAATCACGTCGAACGACGGCATCACCGAGCAGGATCAGAACCAGATTGCTCCCAAGCCGACGCCCGTTCGCGGTTAATTGCTGAAATAAATGAGAATTTAAATTTCACGAATCATGAAAGCATTAAAATACATATTCTACACCGTTGCGGCGCTTCTGGCGCTCGCATCGTGCGGCGAGGATGTGGATTACACCCCGGCTCCGAAGGACAAGGGCGCAGGCGTGTATTTCAGTCTCGACAATTCGTCGCTCGCATTTCGTCTGAAAGAGAACCAGACTTCGGTGACGGTTCCCGTTTATCGCAACAATGCCGAGGGCGAGTTCACCACGACCATCGCCAACACCTACTCGGGCAGCATTTTCTCGATTCCCTCGACTGCCTTCTTCGCCGACGGCGAGAAGGAGTCGTCGGTAGTCGTCACGTTCGACTTCTCGAAGTTGGAGGAGGGCACGGTCTATCGTTTCGACCTCGGCATCGACGATGACGCCAATCTCTCGGGCTACGGCTCGCAGCAGTGCTCGGTGGCCATCAGCTACACTCCCGTCGAACTCGGCAACTGGGAGCCTGCGGGCTACGCGCTGATGTCGGAGGACATTTTCGGATACTCCAACGAGGTGGCCATAGAGCACGAAGTGGGTACGAACAACTACCGCATCGCAAAGTTCATGTACCAGATTATTCCCGACCCCGACCTTGCGAACTGCGAGAATCTGGTCTTCACGCTCGACGACAACTACGAACCCGTATCGGTCGCCTACGGCTACATCAATACGGGCCTGACCATCAATTTCGATGCTCCGGGCGTGCTTCACTTCTACTATCAGAACACCGAGGATGAGAATCCCGAGTTCCCGTACAAACTTGACTATTTCAACTTCAAGCGCAGCAGCTACGTCTACACCATAGAGTGCCTGTTCTGCAAGAACTTGGAGTGGTGGAGTCCGGCGGTATTGAAGTTCGAGTGGTTCGAGAATCCGCTCGACAGCGAGTGGGAGACCCGTTTCATCCCCGATTACAACGCCGATTTCGAGTACCGTACCTTGTGCGTGGGTGAGTTTACGACGCAGACCGAGTCGCCCGCAGCGACCAAGAGCCAGGAGCTTGGCGTCAACGACGAGCACGGTCTCTACTACCTGCCCGACCTCTACGCCGGCGGTTACGGTCTGGCGTTCGCCGTCGAAATTTCGGGCGGCGCCGCTTCGGTCGAGATTTTCGACAACCAGCCTCTCGGCATCAAGGTCTTCGGCCGCGACATGTACGCTTCGATGAGCCGCAACATCGGTTCCTCCTACGAGGAGGGGGCCGACGGTTCGATGACCATCAAGCTCGGCGTGCAGCTGCACGATGCCGACGGTCAGTCGTTCGGCGATTTCGAGGAGGTGTTCGTCTACACGATAGACCCCAACGCACCCAATGTCGACAAGTACTACGGCAAGTACTATATGTCCGCCACTCAGGTTTTCCTGAACGGTACGGAGCCGAGCCCCGTTTCGTGGGAAGGGGTGAGCATCGCCGAAGCGCCCGACTACATGAAGGGTTACGGCTTCGACGTCGCAGTCACGGGTCTGAACCCCTATAAATTCGACGGCACTTCGGACATCTATCCGGGAACTTACGACAGAGCCACGCACTCCATCACTCTGCCGGGCGGTTACTACATGGGCGATGCCACCCTCGGCATACCCGAGGATGACGGTTCGACATCGACGTACATGTTCTACTTCATGCCGCTCGATTGGACCGCCAAGGCATTCGTGGACGAAATCCGTTTGCAACTCGATTCCGAAACGGGCATCATCTCGTTCGCCAAGTCCTATACGACGAAAAAACCGACCAATACTCCGACCGGATTCGCAATCTGCATCGAGAATGTGGACGATGAGGAGGATGCGGGAGGCTTAGGCTTCTTCAACGACGCCAGCCTCATCCCCGCCGCACTGGTCGACAACGCGGCATCGCAGGCATCGGTAAAGCGTATTTCGCGCCCCGCGGCAGCGAAGCATCTCGACTTTGCAGGCAATGTCAAGCCCAGGAGTCTCGAATAATCCGACGACTCCGATTAACGACACGCCCCGGGCCGAAGCCCGGGGCGTGTCTTGTTTGTGTGCTGCCGTCGTTGCGGCGCGTTACAGGCGGCCGTCGAGCATGCGCATCCAGTAGCCGCCTACCACCGAGCGGGCGCGGAATCCGCGGTGCTCGGGTTTCGATGTGAAGACCCAGTCGGACATCGGCACGCGGTCGGTCGTCTCGTTCATGAAGCTCCACAGCGGCGCGACGAACGCTTCGAATGTTTCGTTGTCGTCGGCCATCGCCGCCGTCCACATCACCCAGTCGGTCTTGGTGTAGTCTTCGCGGCAGTCGAGCGGCAGTCCGTATGCGTTCATGCAGCCGAGGTAGCAGGCGAGTTCTTTCGTGCGGACGCTGTCGGGGAATATGCCCCAGCCGAGCACTTTGTCCCACACGAGATTGTATTTCTGGCTCCACGTGCCGGGACGGTCGAACGTCAGACGGTAGTGGTCGCCGTCGTCGGCCATCGCAACCCATTCGGCCGCCAGCTCGCGGGCCTTCGACGTGTATTTTTCGGCTGTCGCCTCGTCGCCGCGCATGCGGGCCATGTCGCCGTAGGCCGCAATGCCCAGAATGGCCTTGACCGAGAGGTTGGCATTGTGGGCGAGATGACCTGCGAAGTCGTCGGTGCAGAGCTGGTTCTCGGGGTCGAGGCCGTGCTCGACCAGATAGTCGGTCCATGCGGTGAGTATTTCCCAATGCTTGTCCGCATAGTCGGCACTGCCTTCGGCTCGGGATATGGCAGCCGTCATAATCAGCATATTGCCGCTCTCTTCGACGGGCATCTCGCCGATGTATGTCTCGCCGTTGGCCAGCGGATAGGTGCCCACGTCGTGCGCCGGGAACGGATGCGGCCACCGTTCGCTCTCGCAGTATCGGAAGATATGGTTGAGCAGCGCCTCGGCCAGCTCGGGGTTGTAGCGGAGGAAGAGCGGGATGGATGGGTAGGAGATATCGACCGTGCCTATCGAGCCGTTGCTGAAACACTCCTTCGAGAGCAGCAGCTTCTCGCCGTCGGGCGATTCTACGAGCTTGTGCGCCGCAATCGTCTGACGGTATGCCGCTGCGCACAGCTCGGCGTATTTGCGACCTCCGGCAGCTTCGGCTTCGGCCATCAGCGTGTTGTCGAAGCGTTCGCAGCGCTTGCGCAGCAGGGCATAGTCGCGTTCGGCGGCCTCGAACTGTTCGACAATCGAGCTGCTGCCGTCGCGGTTCCACCACGGGCGCAGATTGTCGCCGAAATACTGTATCGAGTATATGTCGTCGTAGCCGAGCAGTACGTGTCCCGACGTCGTGCGGCCGACTGTGCCGAGGTCGCGCGACAATGCCAGCTGCTGCGTGCGGTGCTTGCGCGGTGCGAGCGATGTTTCGGGCGTGTCCTCGATGAAGGCCCGCCGAATCTCGTCGCCGCGCCCTATGCGGAGCGTCGTGCCCTCGGCGGCGCCGCCGAGGTAGAAGCAGCCCCAGTCGATTGTCAGGTAGTCGCCCGCGCGGCCGAGGATGTTTTGCTGTGCGGAGCCTGTTTTGAGCAGCCGCAGACCCGCGGCGTCGAATCCTTCGCTCTCGGACTCGGTGGCATCGCAGAGCGCCCAGGCTGGCGATGCTTCGAAGTAGACGGCGACATCGTGCTTCTCGCCGTCGGTCGGCGTCACCTCGTATGTTATGTAGTTCACCGGGCGCGACAGCAGGTCGGGGTCGTCGGCGAAGAGCGGCGCGGTGAAGATGACTTTCAGAGCGACGGGGCCGCAGTCGAATGCGTAGTGCGTCTGCATGGCCTGCACGTCGGCCGAGGTCTGTCGTGCGCAGGTCGGGAACAGCTCCCCGGCCGGACACGAGACGAGAATGCCTGCGTCGGGCAGCGAGCCCTCCACGGTGCGGCAGCGGAGTGCCAGAACGTTGCGTCCCTCGCGAAGCAGGCTCTTCTGTTCGCCGGTCAGGCGGAAGCGGTCGCGGGGATGGCGGCGGCTCCTTGCCGGGGCGATTTCGATGCCGTTGAGATATATCGCAGCGTCGCTGTGCGTGCAGTATAGCTCCATGTCGCGCGCCGCGAGGTCGCCGCCGAGCTCGAACGTGCGGCGCAGCAGCATGTCGCCGCCGGCAGAGGCTATTGCGGCGGCATCGTCGGCCGTCGTCCATGCGCGGTCGTCGTAGTCGGGTGTCATCCAGCGTGCTGGTGCCGGCTGCGCGGCGGCGTATTTCGCGGCGTCGGAGGCGACGGTCTCGAACGGGACGGTTTCGCATCCCATGAAGCGGTAGCACTTGCCGTCGACGCGCAATACGCCCATCAGGGGGAATTCGTCGCCAGTCCAGTGGCGGACGTTGTCGTCGCAGAGATTGTCGGTCATCGACCAGCCGCTGGTGTAGGGGTCGATTG
>CAMWIG010000151.1 GCA_947174295.1 uncultured Alistipes sp.
CCGAGTCGATGATCCGTCAGTACATGTCGCACTACCCCGACGTGCTGGGCATCACGTGGGAGCAGTTCATCAACCTCGGCAAGACCAAGCCCAACGACCCGAACGACCGCTTCTCGATGTCGGTTCTGGCCTGCAACCTCTCGCAGGAGGTCAATGGCGTGTCGTGGCTCCACGGCGAGGTGTCGAAGGACATTCTCGGCAACATGTGGCCCGGATACTTCAAGAACGAGCTCCATATCGGCTACGTGACCAACGGCGTGCACTTCCCGACGTGGGTGGCTTCGAACCTGCGCCGTCTCTACACGCGCTACTTCCCGAAGGGATTCGAGGGCCACACCTACGACATTCCCGAGTGGCAGAAGGTCTACAACATCTCCGACGAGGAGCTGTGGTCGGAGCGCATGTTCCTGAAAAACCGCCTTATCAACACGATTCGCAAGCGTTACAGCGACCCGAACAAGGTGCGTCTCGACTCGCCGCGCCAGATGGTGCAGATTGCCGAGGGTATCAAGCCCGAGGTGCTGACCATCGGTTTCGCCCGCCGCTTCGCGACATACAAGCGCGCATACCTGCTCTTCACGAACCTCGACCGTCTGGCCAAGATAGTCAACAACCCCGAGCACCCCGTGCAGTTCATCTTCGCCGGCAAGGCTCACCCGCAGGACCAGCCGGGTCAGGACCTCATCAAGCGCATCGTCGAGGTGTCGACCATGCCTCAGTTCGTGGGCAAGATTATCTTCCTGCAAAACTACGACATGGAGCTCGCACGCCGCATGGTGCAGGGCGTCGACGTGTGGTTGAACACTCCGACGCGTCCGTTGGAGGCATCGGGTACTTCGGGCGAAAAGTGCGTGATGAACGGCGTCATGCAGTTCTCGGTGCTCGACGGCTGGTGGGTCGAGGGCTACAAGGAGGGCGCCGGCTGGATGCTGCCCATGGAGCAGACCTTCGAGGATAAGCACTTCCAGGACGAACTCGACGCCGAGATGATATACAACACCATCGAGCAGGAGATCGTGCCGAAGTACTACACGCGCAACGAGAAGAACATCCCCTACGAGTGGGTTCGCTCCGTCAAGAAGTGCGTGGCCGACATCGCGTCGAACTTCACCACGAACCGCATGCTGGTGGACTACGAGGAGCGCTTCTACAACAAGCTCGCAGCCCGCAAGGCCGACATCGTCGCCGGCGACTACATGATGGCTCGCGAAATCGCAGCGTGGAAGCGTAAGGTTTCGGCCGCATGGGACAGCGTCCGCGTGCTCGACGTGCAGCGCGTGACAATCGACAGCGAGGCTGTGTTCGTAGGCTCGAACTACCACTTCGAGGTCAAACTCGACGTGGCGAACCTCCGCCCGGAGGATATCGGCGTCGAGATTGTCATCGCCAAGCAGATAGAGCTCGGCCACGGTGCCAACGTCGTCGAGACCTGCGAGTTGAAGCAGACGGCAGTCGAAGAGGGTCAGGTGACCTACGCTCTGGACTACACGCCCAACAACACGGGTACGTTCGACGTAGCGATACGCGTCTTCCCGAAGAACCCGCGTCTGCCTCACCGCATGGACTTCGCGCTCGTCAAGTGGGCATAGCGCCCCGAAATACCTCCTCCGCACCTATATATTATATATAGGCGACGGAAAACAATATGATTCGCCGCCTCCGAAGCCCTGCACGAGGGCTTCGGTAGGGCGGCAGAATTATTGCAGCCCGTTGGTGTTTGCGGGCTAATCCGGCGGTTGCCGGGTGCTGCTCGGCGTATTATCGGCACGATGTGACCGAAGTTAGGCCCGATATCTGATTTTTTGCGATGAATCGTTGCGATATTCGCAAAATTTTAGTATCTTTACATAACAAGTAAAAATCCTTAATATAATATGTCTGCATTAACATTCGACAAGAATGAGTTGGGCAATCTCGAATACTCTCTTCAACGAGAGATGCTTGCTACCGACCGTCGCGGAGGCTACATGAGCACCACGATAGTCTGCTGCAACACCCGTAAATACCACGGGTTGATCGTTGCCCCCATCGACGACTCGGATCGCAGCTACGTGCTGCTTTCGTCGCTCGATGAAACCGTTATTCAGCATGGGCAGGAGTTCAACCTCGCCCTGCACCGCTACAAGGGAGTCTACGAGCCCCGCGGCCACAAGTATATCACCGACTTCGCCTACACGCCGACGCCGACGATTACCTATCGCGTCGGCGGCGTCATTCTGCGCAAGGAGCTCCTGTGGATTCACAAGCGCACGCAGCTGATGATTCGCTATACGCTCGTCGACGCCCACTCCGACACGACGCTCCGTCTGCGGCCGTTCCTCGCGTTCCGCGACAAACACTCGCTGTCGAAGGCGAACATGCAGGCAAACGGCCGTTCGTATCCCGTCGTGAACGGCGTGCGAACGCGTCTGTACGACGGTTTCCCGTGGCTCTACTTCCAGACCAACCGCCCCGACGCCGAGTTCGTCGCAGCCCCCGACTGGTACTACAACTTCGAATACCAGCAGGAGCTTGCCCGCGGTTACGACGGCTACGAGGACCTTCTGACCACGGGATATTTCGAGGTGAACATCCGCAAGGGCGAGAGCGTCATCTTCTCCGCTTCGGTCGAGGAGATGCGTTCGGCGGCCGAAATCGAGGAGACATTCTCGACGTCGATAGCCCGCCGTACTCATAAAATAGACTTCCTCTCGTGTCTGCACCACTCGGCTCGCCAGTTCGTCATCCGCCGTCCGGGCGACCGCACGGAGGTGATAGCCGGTTATCCGTGGTTCGGAGTCATCGGTCGCGAGACGCTCATCTCGTTGCCGGGCATCACCCTCGAACAGGGCTACAAGGAGGACTGCATGGAGGTTCTCGACACGATGATACGCGACATGAAGGACGGCCGCTTCGCAGGTTCGGCCGACGCAGCCGTCGCAGCCGACGCTCCGCTGTGGTTCTTCTGGACGTTGCAGCAGCTCGAAAAGCACATAGGCGACAAGGCCGTGTGGGAGCGCTACGGGCAGACCATGAAAGCCGTGCTCGAAAGCTATCGCCGCGGCATCGACGGGGCGGTGTCTCTGCACGACAACGGCCTGGTGTGGGCTTCGGCTCCCGGCAAGGCCCTGACATGGATGGATTCGGTGGTCGACGGGCAGCCCGTGACTCAGCGCGGCGGTTATGCCGTGGAGATCGAGGCGCTGTGGTACAACGCCGTATGCTACGCTCTGGCTCTGGCCGGCAAGTTCGGCGACAAGGCATTCGTCAAGGAGTGGGCCGAGATTCCCGAGAAGGCGCGCAAGTCGTTCGTCGAGAAGTTCTGGTTGAAGGAGGAGCGCTATCTGGCCGACTATGTCAACGAGTACGAAGTCAACAAGTTCATTCGTCCGAACATGATTATCGCCTGCGCATTGCCCTACCGCATGATCGACGACGGGCATATCGTCGACGTGGTGATGCTCGTGCGCCAGCACCTGCTCACTCCGCGCGGTCTGCGTTCGCTTTCGCCTCTGAACCCGCTCTACAAGGGTACGCTCGACGGCGACCAGGCGCAGCGCGACATCGCCGGCAAGAACGGTACGGTATGGATTTGGCCTTTGGCATTTTACGTGAAGACTTGCTTCGATTTGGACGGCGCCCGCTTCCTTCCGCAGGCCGAGCAGATGCTCGAATACTTCGAGGAGGACATTCAGACCTACTGCATCGGTTCGGTGAACGAGGTGTACGACGCCGATCCTCCCTACACGCCCAAGGGCTCGATGTCGCAGGCATGGAGCGTGGGTGCCGTGCTGGCTATCTGCGGCATGGTCGGGAAATACGGCGCCGAGCGCAGCGCGGCCGCTCCGGCGAAGAAGAGCTCCGCGAAGAGAACCACGGTGAAGAAGTCCGAGTCGGCCGCCGCTAAGAAAGCTCCGGCGAAAAAGAGTACGAAAACAACAAAAAAATAGCAATACATGAGAGTTTTAATGTTTGGCTGGGAGTTTCCCCCGCACATTGCCGGCGGACTCGGCACGGCATGCTACGGCATGACGCGCGGTCTGGCCCGCAATGACGTCGACGTGACGTTCGTCATGCCGCGCGCATACGGCGACGAGGACCAGCGTTTCGTCCACGTGGTCAACGCCAGCGATGTGGAGGCCATATATAAATCGACCGAAAGCGGAGCCGACGACATATTGAAGAAGATGTCGTTCATACATATCGACTCCAACATGGTGCCCTATATCTCGCCCGAGGAGTATGCGTCGTATCACGACGAGTTCGTCAAGTCGGGCCGAAAGGTGTGGGAGACGACCGACGCCTGGTCGCAGCGCTACACGTTCTCCGGGAAGTACGGCGCGAATCTCATGGAGGAGGTAGCGCGCTATGCCGTGGTCGCGGCTCAGGTCGCCAAGGATCTCGAAGGTCAGTTCGACGTGATTCACGCCCACGACTGGCTCACATACTTCGCCGGAATCGCCGCCAAACGCGTGTCGGGCAAGCCTCTGGTGGTGCACATGCACGCCACGGAGTACGACCGCAGCGGTGAGAACATCAACACGCAGACCTATGCCATCGAGCGTGCGGGCATGCACGCCGCCGATATGGTCATCGCCGTGTCGAACCTCACGCGCAACATCGTAATCAACAAGTACGGCGTGCCCGCCGACCGTGTGGTGACGGTGCACAACGCCGTGCGTTTCGCCGAGAACAGCGGCGAGGCTCCCGAGCGCGGCGTGGAGGACAAAATCGTCACGTTCCTCGGCCGCATCACCTATCAGAAGGGCCCCGACTACTTCGTCGAGGCGGCCGCAAAGGTGCTCAAACGCGTGCCGAACGTGCGTTTCGTCATGGCCGGTTCGGGCGATATGATGAACCATGTTATTCGCCGCGTGGCGCGTCTGGGCATCGCCGACCGTTTCCACTTCACGGGCTTCCTGCGCGGTGAGGACGTGCACAAGATGTTCCAGCTGTCGGACGTCTACATCATGCCTTCGGTGTCGGAGCCGTTCGGTATCTCGCCGTTGGAGGCGATGCGCTCGAACGTGCCGGTCATCATCTCCAAGCAGAGCGGTGTGGCCGAGGTGCTCGACTACGCCGTGAAGGTCGACTACTGGGATGTCGACGCCATGGCCGACGCAATCTACGGTCTGATTACCTATCCGGCTCTGTCGAAGATGTTCGCCGAGAAGGGCCTCGAAGAGGTGACGGGACTCAAATGGAACAACGCCGCAGCGAAGATAAAGGCCGTCTACGAGCAGGCGATAGCCAACCAAAAGAAGTAAAACAAAAACACACAACTATAC
>CAMWIG010000152.1 GCA_947174295.1 uncultured Alistipes sp.
ACGCTGCACCGAAGCAGGCCGAGATGGTCGGGGTGGGCTCGGTGATGCCGCGCTCGGTACCTGCGAGCTTGGCGGTGAAGCCGGAGAGGAAGTAGTACTTCGTCTGCTCGGGGGTCAGAATCGAAACCGGGGGCAGAACGCCGAAAGCGTCGGCCGACAGGAAGATGACCTTCTTCGCAGCGGGTGCGTGCGAAACGGGCTTCACGATGTTGTCGATGTGGTAAATCGGGTACGAAACGCGGGTGTTCTCCGTCACGGACTTGTCCGAGAAGTCGATCTTGCCCTTCTTGTCTACCGTAACGTTTTCGAGAAGTGCGTTGCGGCGGATAGCGTTCCAGATGTCGGGCTCGTTCTCCTTCGAGAGGTTGATGACCTTGGCGTAGCAGCCGCCCTCGAAGTTGAACACGCCGTCGTCGTCCCAGCCGTGCTCGTCGTCACCGATGAGCTCGCGCTTCGGGTCGGTCGAAAGGGTGGTCTTGCCCGTACCCGACAGACCGAAGAAGATGGCCGTCTCGCCGTCCTTGTTGGTGTTGGCCGAGCAGTGCATCGAGGCGATGCCTTTCAGCGGAAGCAGGTAGTTCATGTAGGAGAACATGCCCTTCTTCATCTCGCCGCCGTACCACGTGTTGATGATGACCTGCATCTTCTCGGTGAGGTTGAATACGACTGCCGTCTCGGAGTTGAGACCCAGCTCCTTGTAGTTCTTGACCTTGGCCTTCGATGCGTTCAGAACCACGAAATCGGGCTCGCCGTAGGTCTCCAACTCGGCGTCGGTCGGGCGGATGAACATGTTCTTCACGAAGTGAGCCTGCCATGCGACCTCCATGATGAAGCGGATTTTGAGACGGGTGTTCTCGTTGGCGCCGCAGAAGGTGTCGACGACGTAGAGCTTCTTGCCCGAGAGCTCCTGGCTCGCAATCTTCTTCAACTCCTTCCATGCAGCCTTAGTGACGGGCTTGTTGTCGTTCTTGTACTCGTCGGAAGTCCACCAGATGGTGTCTTTCGTGGTCTCGTCCTTGACGAAGAACTTGTCCTTGGGCGAACGGCCGGTGTAGATGCCGGTCATGACGTTCACGGCGTCCATTTCGGTCAGCTGACCCTTTTCGAAGCCGCGCAGGCCCTTTTTGGTCTCCTCGCGGAAGAGCTCGTCGTAAGAAGGATTGTACACTACCTCCGTTGCGCCGGTGATACCGTACTTCTTCAAATCAATTTTTGCCATAATGTTTTATTGTTAAATTAAACCTCATTACCTGTTTTCCGACAGACCGGCTGCGGCGGTGCGCCCCATGCAATGGTCTTTGCGTCAATCGTTTGCGGTGCGCTGCGACGCGCTCGGACAGCTCGCGCACCTTTTTACCGCCACAAAGATAGAAAAACATTTTTAACTGTGAAATAATTAACAGTATTTTTTAACGATTTTTATTATATCCTCGATTCCGGTTCGGCCGAGGATGTTTTTCAGGGGACGATATTGCTAATTTCTAATTACTAATTACTAATTTTGCCGCCATGGCCGGTATCTATTTCCATATTCCGTTCTGCAAGCGCATATGCGCCTATTGCGATTTCGCGCGCACGGCCGATTTGCGCCGCATGCCCGAGGTGGTCGAAGCCATGCACCGCGAGATGGATGCGCGGCGCGGCTACCTGCACGACCGGCGAATCCGCACGCTCTATTTCGGGGGCGGGACGCCGTCGCTGCTACCTCCGGCCGAGTTCGACCGATTCGCCGAACACGCCGCCCGGCTGTTCGACATGTCGGCGGCGGGCGAGTGCACCGTCGAAGCGAACCCCGACGACCTTACGGCGCAGTATCTGCGCGAGTTGAGCCGCACGGCCGTGAACCGTCTGAGCATCGGCATACAGTCGTTCGACGACGCGGCCCTGCGCTTCATGAACCGCCGCCACACGGCGGCCGAGGCCGTCGATGCCGTGCGCCGTGCGCAGGATGCGGGGTTCGACAACATCACTGTCGACCTGATTTTCGGAATCGACGGATTCGGCGGCGAAGTTCTCGAACGCAACATCGGTGCCGTTCTGGCACTGGGCGTGCAGCACGTTTCGGCATACCATTTGACCGTCGAGAGCGGTACGGCGTTCGGGAGGCGTGCCGCGCGCGGGGAGCTGCGCACGGTCGACGAGCAGACCAGCGAGCGCGAGTTTCTGGCTTTGCACGAAGCTCTTACGGCCGCGGGATACGAACACTACGAGGTTTCGAACTACGCTCTGCCCGGATTCCGGGCCCGGCACAACTCGTCGTATTGGAGCGGCGACGAGTATCTCGGCATCGGCGCCGGAGCCCATTCGTTCGACGGCCGGTCGCGGCGATGGGCTGCGCCGACCGTGGGCGAGTATCTTGCGGGCCGCGGAGCCGGCGAGGAGACGCTCTCGGTCGCAGACCGCCGCAACGAGATGATAATGACCGCCCTGCGAACCGCCGACGGCCTCTGTCAGGAGAGGTTCGCCGATGCTTTCGGCCGCGAGGCCGCCGAGCGTCTGGCCGAGGCGGCTCAGCCGTGGATACGGGCCGGAGCGATGGTTTCGGAGGGTGGAAAATTGCGTATTCCGGCCGAAAAGTTCCTTGTCTCGGATAGCGTCATCGAGTCGCTCTTCGAGGTCGAATAGGCTGGCGCAGAGGAGGCACGAGGAGCGAAAAACATCGGAATATTTGGGTTATAAGAATATAAGTGTTACCTTTGCGCCCGTGAATTAGCGAAATATTAATTAAATCCATACTCTTATGAGCAACACTAAACTTACGCCCGACTATCTTTTCGAGGTTAGTTGGGAGGTATGTAACAAGGTCGGCGGCATTCACACCGTCGTAGCCACCAAGGCTTTGACCATGACGAAAAAGCTCGGTGACAAATACATCCTCATCGGCCCGGACCTTCAACACGAAGGCGTGAACCCGGAGTTCGAGGAGGATGTAAATCTTTTGAAGGCATGGCGCCAGAGCGTCTACGCCGACGGCGTCCGCATACGAATCGGCCGCTGGAAAATCAACGGCAGCCCGATGGTCGTGCTGGTCGACTTCACGTCGCTGTTCAGCCAGAAGGACGACATCCTGAAAAAGATGTGGGAGACATACCACGTCGACTCGCTCTCCGGCCAGTGGGACTACATCGAGCCGGTGCTCTTCGGTCACGCCGCAGGTATCGTAATCGCTTCGTATATCGACACGTTCTGCCAGATGACCGATAAGGTCGCAGCGCACTTCCACGAGTGGATGACGGCTGCCGGAGGCCTCTACCTGCGCAAGCACTCGCCCTACACGGCTACGCTCTTCACCACGCACGCCACCGTCATGGGCCGCTGCATCGCCGGCAACCACCTGCCGCTCTACAACGACATGACCAAATTCAACGCCGACGAGCTCGCCCGCCAGTTCAACGTCACGGCCAAGCACTCCATCGAGAAGATGGCAGCGACGTATACCGACGCATTCCTCACGGTGAGCGACATCACCGCCAACGAGTGCAAGTACCTGCTGGGCCGCGAGGTAGACGGCGTGACGCCCAACGGATTCGAGAACGACTTCGTGTGGACGGGAAAGACCTACGACGCCAAGCGCAAGGCCGCACGCGAGTCGATGATTGCCGTTGCCGAGGCTTGTCTGGGTACGAAATTCTCGACCGATCCTCTGATTATCGGCACCAGCGGCCGCTACGAGTTCCGCAACAAGGGCCTCGACGTGTTCATCGAGTCGTTGAAGCGTGTGGCCGAGTCCGGGGAGCTGAAACGCGACGTGCTGGTCTACATCACCGTGCCGGCCGCCAACAACGGCGCCCGCACCGACCTCCAACGCCATTTGGAGAACCCGTCGAACCCCATCGACCCCGCGCAGTACAAGCACTCGACGCACTATCTCGAATACCTGGCCCACGACCAGATAGCCAACGCCATGAACGGCAGCGTTCTCACGCGCGACGATTCGAAGGTGAAGGTCATCTTCGTTCCTACGTATCTCAACCAGAACGACGGAATATTCAACAAGAACTACTACGAGCTGCTGGTGGGCATGGACCTCACGGTGTTCGCATCCTACTACGAGCCGTGGGGCTACACTCCGTTGGAGTCGGTGGCATTCTCCGTGCCGACGCTCACCACGACTCTCGCCGGTTTCGGCAAGTGGGTGAGCAAGCTGCCCGAGCACGACGGCGTGGAGATAGTCGCACGCGACGACTACAACGACGGCGAGGTCATCGCCGAAATCGCCGAGGCCGTGGAGCGCTTCGCCAAGCTGAGCGCATCGCGCGTGAAGGAGGTTCGCGAATCGGCGCTGCGCATCTCGAAGACGGCGCTCTGGAAGAATCTCATCTCGCACTACGAGCAGGCTTATGCCGACGCCATCGAGAACTCCATAGCGCGCACCAACCGCACCGTGCTCGACGAGGGCGGCGCCAACTACGAGCAGATTAACTTCGTTCGCCAGCAGCTGGTGACGGAGCGTCCGACGTGGCACCGAATGATGGTCGACAAGACCTTCCCCGAGCGTCTGCACGCCTTGCAGGAGCTTTCGCGCAACCTCTGGTGGTGCTGGACTCTCGGCGCCCGCGACCTGTTCGAATATATCGACCGCGAGCTCTGGATAGAGGTCGACCGCAATCCTATCGTGCTGCTCGACCGTCTGTCGGTGAAGCGCCTGCATGAGTTGGAGCGCGACGAACACTTCCTGTCGATGCTCGATACGGTCTACGCCCAGTTCAAGGAGTACATGGGCGAGAAACCCGACCCGAAGGCTCCGAAAATCGCATACTTCTCGATGGAGTACGGTCTCCACTCGTCGCTGAAAATCTACTCGGGCGGTCTGGGTATTCTGGCCGGCGACTACATCAAGGAGGCGTCGGACAAGAACGTGCCGATGGTGGCCGTGGGTCTTCTCTACCGCTACGGCTACTTCACGCAGCGTCTGTCGGCTCAGGGTGCGCAGGAGGCGACCTACGAGGCGCAGAACTTCTTCAAGCTGCCCATCTCGCCGGCTCGCGACGAGGACGGCAACTGGACTACCGTGCAGATAGCATTCCCGGGCCGCACCCTCTCGGCGCGCGTATGGCGCTGCCAGGTGGGCCGCACCGACCTCTACCTGCTCGATACCGACTTCGAGGCCAACCTCGACGAGGACCGTCAGATTACCCACTTCCTCTACGGCGGCGACTGGGAGAACCGTCTCAAACAGGAGATTCTGCTGGGTATCGGCGGTGTGCGCGCCCTGCGTGCGATGAACATCAAGCAGGACGTATACCACTGC
>CAMWIG010000153.1 GCA_947174295.1 uncultured Alistipes sp.
GAACAGCGCCGCAAGCCCCGCATCCGAATCGCCAGCCGCAAACCGCCGCAGACGCTCGTCGACGGGCAGCGCCGCCTGCCCGGCAGTCTCGGGAAGCGACAGCGCCACACGGTCGTACAGAGCGCCGAAATCAGCCTCGTGGCAGCGGCACAGAGCGTCGTACCCCACCCCTTCGGTCAGCCGCGCGTCGGCGTCGAGACGCTGCGACGGATTCGCACCGTCGCGGCTCGGGCTGCGGTCGAAACCGTTGAACGACGTGGCGGCGCGGAGCACGAAGACGGCCTCGCGGCACTCTTCGACCCGTATGCGGCCGTCGCCGACCGTCACCCGGCCGTCGACAGAGAGCGGCGACAACCGCGCCTCGAACGACATTCCGCGGCCCTCGGGGCCATCCTCGTAGATGACCTGCTCGCGACGGATTACGCGGCCCGCGGAATCGAAGTACTCGGGGTGCAGGCGCTGCGTCCCTGCCTCGGCGATGGCCTCGACCGTGCGCCGCTGCACGTGCGCCGGAGCTTTTCCGCGAATGGTCAGTCCGCCGGCCGACGAGAGCGTCTCGATCGGATGCGGCGATGTCAGGCGGGCGTCGAAGCGCAGCACCGGCTCGGAAGCCGTGAGCCGCACGACGACGGCACGGTGTGGGTGCGAGGCGAAGACCTCGCGGACGATGCGCACGCCGCCCTGAACGTAGGACGTCGTAACCACGGCGCGCGACATGTCGAGCTCATGGCGGTAATCGGACACCTCGCCCTCCATGCGCATGTCGAGCCACAGGTCGCCGCACGGCTGGTAGGCTTCGTTGAGCCGCCCTATCCACTCGCGCTGCATAAGCGCCTCGGCACCGGCATTGTCGCCCGCAGCGAGAAGCCGCAGCACCTCGTCGCGGCAGCCGTCGATCCGTATGCCGTCGACCGACATGCCGGGCTCGCCGCTGTACAGCGTGCTTTCATTGAACTGTATGCGTTCGCACGACGTGTCGCCGAAGACCATCGCGCCCATATGTCCGTTGCCCACTGGCAGCGCCTCCTCCCACACCCGGGCCGGAGTGCCGTACCACAGAGTGTCGCCGTTGCGGGCGTCGCTCCCGCAGCCGAACATAGCCGCACAGAGCGGCAGCAATAAGAGCAGTCGTTTCATCGGCGCGGAGTAAGTCGTATTTCATAATTGCGGCCGCAGCATGTGGTGATGCTCAGCTGCGTAAGGCCGTCGGAGCATTGCGTCGAAACTTCGCCGCCGTCGCACACGGCATCGAACTCGCCGCGCAGGGTGACCGTCGTCCGATGCGGAGCTTCGGGGACGACGACCTGCGCCTCGGTGAGCTTGTCCATGCACGGAACCGACGGACGGCGCATGTCGGGCTCGCAGAGCGTAAGGCGCGCCGCACCTCCGCCGGCAGGCTGCCAGACGAAGGCCAGCGGTGTGTCGGTGCATGCGACGGGCACGCTCTCGGGCGTTGCAGCCGAAGCCTCGAACAGCGCCGCGCAGCAGGTGCCCGAGGGTTTGTGGAAGACTATATGTCCGGCTGCATTCTGTTGCAGCACCTCGATGGCGCTGCGCGGCGAGAGCAGGCTCTCGGCCAGTTTGCGGTCGCCCGACTGAACGAGGAAGTAGCGGTACGAAGCGTCGGCCGGAGCTGCACCGTGGTCGAGAAGAGCGCAGACATTGCGTCCGTGGCGCTCGACGGTCGTCCCGCCGCCCGCCACGGCGTAAATCACTCCGGCGGGGTCGGCGACCGTCTCTCCGCCGCGCACCTTGCGGATGCGGCCGTCGCACCGGCTGCCGCACGACTGGAACAGCGGCGTGACGGTCGCATGCGCGCCGTCGGTGCTGCCGATGCCCGAACCGAGGCAAAGCACCGCATCGTCGAAGAAGAAACAGCTCTTGTCGGCGCGCAGGTCGCCCGGATATGCCGGAGCGTGCATGCGCAGCGCGAACATGGCGGCACCGTCGGCCGCCACACCCGCGAGGAAGGTCTCGTCGGAGTAGTTGCGGTGCGACGAATAGCCCTTCGCGTGCTCCTTGCGTTCGAGCTCCTCGCGGCTGAGCCTGATGGCCGTAGTACCCGAAATGAGGCTCCAATCGAAGCCTGCGGCCTGCGGACGGAAAGTTCGGAATCCGCTCTCGGAGTCGATATATTCGAGGTGTCCGTGCGAGAGGTAGCGGCCGGCGAGATTCTCCGTCGACGAGGTCTCGTAATCCCACACGTAGCTGCTGAAACCCTTCACATTGAAGTGGAAGCGCGGAGTCTTGACCACCAGCAGGCCCGAATAGGGCATGAAGCGCGAGCCTACTGGCGTCTCTTCGGCTCTCACGCCGCTGCCGAGCGCCCGCACGAGAAGTTCGGTCTCGCCCACCGAAGCCGTGTACGAGAGGTCGGAGTCGACGGTGCCGACGACACGGTCGAGCTCTTCGGGGTAGAGTTCGGCGATGCGCCCGGCCGCAGCGAGAAGCTCGCGGTCGGGTTCGCCGCAGGCGTATGCCGCATAGGCGAACGCAGGAACCAGCTCTTGCAGGATGTCGTATCCCTCGGGAAAGCGTCCCACCGTACCGGCCGGAACGCTCAGCCCGGCGCAGAAGAAACGATAGGTCAGAAGACCGTTTTTAATGCGAGCGACTGTTTCGGGCGCGAGCGCATAGGGCGTATCGTGCAGCAGATAGGCCACAAGCGCACCCACGTAGAGCGCATGCGGATAGTAGGCGCTGTTGTACGCCCCGCGATGGTGATAGCCAGAACCGTCGGACTTGAACGTGCCGAAGTATCCCGGGCCGTAGTCGAGGGCGCTGTCCATGTAGTCGCGGTATGCCGTCAGGGCAGTGCAGCGCTCCTGTCCGTCGGGCAGCAGCAGTGCGTAAATCAGCTTCGCGAGCCCCAGCGCACGCAGATTGTCGGCCACTTCGCCGCCGTGTTCGGGTTCGAGGTAGCAGATGCCGAAGAGCGACATCCACCGCAGAGTGTTCAGCTCGCGTTCGCGCACGTCGGCCGGCAGGCGGTCGCGCAGCAGGAAGAGCGAGTGGAAATAACCGGCGCTGCGCAGCTTCTCGAAGCAGAGCGAGCCCAGTCCGCTGCCGTCGGCCCACCCCTGGTCGCAGAACCAGTCGTAGATGTCCAGCGCGCGGTCGAGGCTGCGCCGGCTGCCGTTCTTGCGGTAGTCGAGCGCCAGCGGCAGCAGCACGTACTTGTTGATATCCATGAAGTAGAGGGTCTTCTCGCCGTCGATGGTCGCGGGAGTGCGCATCGGATAGAGCGGCTCGGTGAGCCGGTAGCCGGCGCCGGCCTCGACACCGCGGCGGATGAACTCCGCCTCGGCCCTGCGGCGGAGTGCGACACGTGCATCATCGACATCGCCCGAACCGAGATACCACTCTTCCAGACGGCGCTCGATGACGGCTATCTCTTCGGCCGACGCCGCAACGCAGCGCGCCGGGTCGGGCTCGGCGAGACGGTACTTCATGAAGTCGGGTATAAGACTGAAATCCTTGCGGTTCACCGTCACCTGCGCATCGCTCATCTTCTGCCACGACACGTCGGGGGTGAAGGCCAGAGCATCGAGGCATACCACGCCTCCTCCGCAGCCTTCGGGAAAGCGGATTTCGGCTGCGGCGATTCGCGCCTTGGGATTCATTCCCATATCCTCGCGGAAACGGTTCCACAGACAGCGCCAGCCGCTGAACGAGAGATTGAAGGCCACGCGGCACACCTCCACGCCCTCCGAATCGCGAAAGACGAAGTGAAGCGGCGCGTCGATCGGACGTTCGTTGTAGACCCAGGCTGCTATGCCGCCGCTGCGCGATGCCGCCGCCTCGGCCAGGCCCATAGGTTCGGCGATGCGCACCACGGCGCCCGGCTGCCAGTCGATGCGCAGCGATTTCCCGCCGAGCTTGAAGTGCTGCGAGGTGTAGCCGAGCTCGGCCCCTTCGGCACTCCATGCGGCGGCCTGCGGCGTCTCGAACGAATATATCCGGGCCGCAGCATCGGCGACAGTCGCAAGCACGGCTGTAAATACAATAAACAAATATCTTTTCATTCGGTTTCTCTGAAATTAGGTTGTTCGACACCCGCTTTCCGGCCGACGGCACGTACAAAACCGGCGCGGCCCGCGGCTTATCGAAAAAGTTCGGGCGGCTTGAAAGGCCGCCCGAACGATAAGTGAATGGAATCAGTTCATCCAGCCCGGGTTCTGCGTGAACTTGGGCATGATATCGAGCTGCGTCTGCGGAATGGGCATCAGCTCGTTGCGGCCCTCGCGCGTGTAGTTGAAGACGATGTAGGTACAGTTCTCCGACGCACCCCAGTCGGCCACGTCCTGCGCCGTCTGGCGGATGGTGTTGTAATACACGCCCCAGCGAATCAGGTCGCTCTTGCGCTGGCCCTCGAAGCAGAGCTCCCAGCCGCGCTCGCGGCGAATGGCCTCCCGAAGCTCGTCCTGCGAAAGATTCGAGATGTCGTGGCGCGTATCGCCGTAGGCGCGGCGGCGAACCTGGTTAACGGCAGCATGAGCCGTCTCGGTCGGGCCCTGCGATTCGTTCAACGCCTCGGCATAGAGCAGCAGCAGGTCGGCATAACGCATGACATACCAGTTGACCGTCGAGTTGTAGTTCTGGTTGTAGAGCGGCGAATTTTTGGCGTAGCGCTCGATGTCCCACTTGGCGGGCGTGTAGCGGATGCGCAGGTTGTCTTTGTCGCGGTCGGAAATCGTGCCGCGTTTGCCGGTGAGCTTCTCGCGGAAGTCCTCGCGGGCTTCGAGCCATGCCATATAGTTCTGCTGTCCGTCGGTGTCGATAACCGTGTAGGTCTGGCGCTCGCCGCCAATGGTGACGGTAAATTCGCCCTTGAAGCCGTAGCAGTAGTCGGCGACCGAAAGCGGACGGCGCGGGTCGGCGGACTCGGCGGCCTCCCACTTCTGCACGAAGGGGTACACCACGCGCCAGCGCGCCTGACAAGTACCGCGGTTACCCGCCTGCGAGGTGATGACGCCGTTCCACTTGCCGATCATGCCGACGGGGTCCGACGAACCTACCTTGGAGCCCCAGTAGAACGAAACCTCCACGAGACTCTCGGCAGGGTCCCACGTGCTGCTGCCGGCATTCTCCCACAGATTGACGAACTGCGGCAGAAGACGGTGGTGGCCCGATTCGATGACTATTTTAGCAGTCTTGGCAGCCTCGGCCCACTTCGACTCGTCGCGGACGGGATAGCCGGCCCACGTGGCGTAGACACGGGTCAGAAGCCCC
>CAMWIG010000154.1 GCA_947174295.1 uncultured Alistipes sp.
GTACGAGGGTCAGTACATCGCAATCGAGAATGTGCAGATTGCCGAATCCGATCTTGCCAAAACTTTCGTCGTGGACGCAAAGCATACGTCGATCAACGCCCAGACGAAGGACGGCAAGGCATTCGTAATCTTCTCGTCTTCCTATGCTACTTACGGTGCGACTTCCGTTCCGCAGGGTTCGGGTACGTTGAAGGGTATCGGCTCGATTAACAACGGCAATTTGCAGATTATCTTCGCTCAGAACAGCGACTACGCAGATCTGACCGGCGAGCGTTTCGCAATCGAGGCAAGCGCCGTTACCATCGATAAGATTACGATGGCAGGTGCTTACGAGGTGAAAGACGCCGTTGTCGCAGCTACATATGCGCGCGGTTTCCTTATCGAGGATGCTACGGGCGAAATCCTGGTTTATACGGGTGCTACCGTAGGCGTAGGTGACAAAATAGATATCAGCGGTACCGTATCCGCATACGGCGGTCTGTTGCAGTTCAGCGGTTCGGATTTGGCGATTGAGAAGACCGGCACGGCTACTCCCAAGGTACGCACGGCTGTCGAGCTCGACGGCGCAGGTCTCGATGCTCTGTTGAAGGCCATCAAGATCGAGTACGTTAAGTATAAGGGTACTTTGATTGTTGAAGGCAGCTACTATAATATCGAGGTTGCCGGCACTTCCAACCGCGGTTCGATTCAGTATCCTACCGACGAGATGAAGACTTCGCTCGACGCTCTGAAAAATCATGTCATCGAAGTCGAGGGCTTCGCTATCGGTTCTGCTTCGAGCGGTTCGATTCTGAACACCATGGCTGTCAAAGTTTCCGATACCGGCGAGCAGCCCGTCAACCCCAACCCCAGCGATGCCGATGTCATTATAGATTTCACGGCGCAGGGTTATGCGAATCAGGCGGATGTTGCCACTTTGACTCAGGACGGCATTACGCTGACGTTCGATGCCGGCGGCAATAGCAACGGTACCAAGTTCTACACTTCGGGCAATGCTTTGCGTATGTATGCGCAGAATAGCATGAAGGTGTCGGGTGCAACGATGACGAAGATCGAGCTCGTGTTCGCCTCGACCGATAAAACTGGCACTCCTGCAAACGACAATGAAATTACGACCGATAAGGCTACTTATGTCGAACCTGCATGGTCGGGCGAGGCTGACGATGTGACCTTTACTATTGCTGCGACTCGTTCCAACGGTTCGACGGGCGGTCATCGTCGTCTTACGAAGGTGCTGATTACCCTGAAAGAGGGTGGCAGCGTAACTCCCGCCGATCCGACCATTTCGGCCGCTTCGAGCCTGTCGTTCGTTGCAGCCGGTGAGAGCAAGGAGCTTTCTTACACCGCTGCCAACCTCGGCGAGAACAACGTTTACGCCAAGATCGAGGGTGCGGATGCCGCTCAGTTCTCCGTTACCGCTCCGGCTAACGGCAAGGTTACCGTAACGGCTGCGGCAAACGAGACCGAGACTGCCAAGAGTGCGACTCTGGTTCTGTATGTAGCTGCTTCCGAGGGCGGTGCGGCCGTTGTTTCGGCAAATGTGGCTCTGTCTCAGGCTGCCAAGCCTTCGCAGAGCGGCAATGCCAAGACTCTGACGATTTCGCGTTCGACTATCGATACGAGCGAGTGGACTGTGAACGGTTACGGTGCGCAGAACACGACGAACCTTGACACATACATGAAGTGGGCGATCGATGGCATCGACTTTATCGGCGCCAAGCTTTGCCTGCCGACTGTCAGTGGCGATTGGGCGAAGGTGAACGCATTCCAAGGTCAGGGCAATGCTACTGACAATGCGAAGACCTGCCGTTTGGGTAATACCGTTTCGATGGGCAAGATTACGAAAATTACCGTGGTATCCTATGGTACTACCTACACGCCCAACTTCAATCTTGCGGTCGGTAACGAGCAGATTGTCGGAACGACCATTCCGTCGAATATGGTAAGTGCTGAGAATATGGAGCAGAGCGTGGAGGAACTGACCGACCCCGCTTTGAAGAAGTACACCAATGTGTATGTTCCCACGACCGATGCCGGTTTCTTCGCAATTTATAAGAATACTTCCGGCGCGTTGTATTTCAGCGATATTATCGTCGAGTACGAGTAGTACGGCATAAAAAAGAATTAATCGAATTCCAACCACTCATGACGGGGCTCAGTCCCCGTCATGAGATTGGTTTTTTTAGGAGGATGTTTGCTGTGCGTGCGGCGCAATGCCCTATCTTTTCGGCGATTGCATGTCGGAAACAGGGCGCGTTCTGGCTTCGCGCGGCGCTGAGACCTTAGAGATGTTTTGCCGAACCGATACCGGCAGAACAACAAAAACTATCCGATGTTCGTTTTCTTAGTGAAAACCGATTGAAGACCGAAAATGAAACTTAGAAATTTCTGCTACTATCTGTCGCTTGTATGCGCTCTTGCCTTTGCGGCGGTGTCAGTCTCCTGCGGCAGCGACGACGATGTAATGCCCGATGCGAATGCGTATCTCGTATCGTCGACGGTAATATGCGAAGCTACCGACGTGAAAATCAACGTCGAAGGTTCTTCGAAACTGAAATATACGGCACGAATCACCTCGGGAGAGGATTGGTGCTCGTTCAGCGTGATGCCCGGAAAAACGGAGACCGAGGGTAATGTCGGCACGGGCTGTTTCGCCTACTTCTCCCGCAACATATCGACCGAAGATCGCTATGCGACATTCAACATACGATACTCCGACGGCGCGGAGTTCGACCTGCGGCTGACGCAGAGGGCATATTCCGTGTCGGCGACCTACGAACGCGACTGGGTCGAGCAGCCCGAGTACCGCGTCGACGACGATTATATCTACAAAACCTACTACTCCTATCTTAACATGTCGGGTGCGGCCCGCCCGGTGCGCAACTACTCGGTGTGCTACGACCGCAAACGCCTGATTTCCCATTGGGTGGCATATCCCATTCACGACATCTACCTCACACCGAATCTTACCCGCAAGGATTGTTTCGGCTACGACCCCAACGACCAGCTGCCGGCGATTCCCATGTCGGAACAGCAGAATATCACGAGCGGTTATGGTACGGGTCGTCACGACCGCGGCCACATGCTGCCCAATGCGTCGCGAATGAACAACTACGACATAAACGCCATGACATTCTACGCCACCAACATGATGCCGCAAAACAGCAGGCTGAATCAGAGCACGTGGGCATCGCTCGAAGGCAAGGTGCGCGAAGCGCGTCATTCGGATACCGTCTATGTGGTTGTCGGCACCTATTTCGGCGACAACAGCTACATCACCGACCGCAGCGGCAACCGCATCGCCGAGCCGTCGCATGTCTATAAGCTCATGCTTCGTGCGAAGAATAAAATTCCGGCCGGCAAGACCATGGCCGACCTCTCGGCCGACGAGATTATCGCGATAGGATTCTGGTTCGCAAATACTACGGCAGGAAACGATGCTACGTGGTCTCAGGCTGCCGTCAGCGTTGCCGACGTGGAGGAGCGCACGGGCTTCACGTTCTTCCGCAATCTCGATCCCGATGTCGCCGAGCAGGTGAAAAGCCGTTACAGCCTCTCCGACTGGGGTACGCTATTCAGCAATTAGGCGAGCCGGCGGGATGCGACTGTCATTCCTCCCGCCTTTCGCCTTTCATGCGGAGCGCAGCATGACAGAAAAGATGCGGAGTCGTCTCCGGCTGTCATTCCGAGCCGCAGTCGAAGAATCGGGCGGCATAGACGGTGGAGTGCAGCGTGAGATGTTTCGCTGCCGCCCGACATGACAAAGCGACGATATATGCGGAGTCGGGTGGGGCGGAACGCCGGAAGCAGGAGAACACATTATGAAACGATATTTTAAATTATTTATAAACTAAAACCTTTGATTTATGAAGAAATTTTTTCTTACGGGCTTGTTCGCCGCACTGCTTGTGGTGTGTTTCGCGCAGAAACCGTACACGGTAGTCTTCTACAACCTCGAAAATCTCTTCGACACTATCAATGACCCCGAGACCAAGGACGAGGAGTTCCTTCCCGATGGGGCTCGCCGGTGGAATACCGCGAAGTACAACAAGAAACTCTCGAACATCGAACGCGTGCTGTTCGATATTGCAGCCATTCAGAAGGAGTTTCCCGCGGTAATCGGCGTTTCGGAGATCGAGAATCGCACGGTGCTCGAAGATTTGATTGCGCAGCCCAAGCTGTCGAAAGGAAACTATCGCATCGTTCACTACGACTCGCCCGACGCCCGCGGCGTGGATTGTGCGTTCTTCTACCGTCCCGACCAGTTCAAGTTGGAGGGCAGTGCCGCCATTCCGTTCGTGATGCCCGGACAGCCCAACTTCCGCACGCGCGACTTCGTGACGATGTGGGGTACTATCGAGGGCGAACCTTTCTTCTTCCTCGTCTCGCACTGGCCGTCGCGTCTGGGCGGCAAGGATGCTTCGGCTCCCAAGCGTATGGCCGCAGCCGAGCAGTGCCGTCATATCGCCGATTCGGTTCGTTCGGCCAATCCTGCGGTGAAGGTCGTAATCATGGGCGACCTTAACGACGATGCCACCGACGACAGCGTGGTAATCGGTCTGGGCGCCAAGCGTAAAATCAAGGAGGTAGGTCCCGAGGACATGTACAACCCGTTCATCGACATGCTGCGCGCCGGACACGGTACGCTGGCGTATCAGGACGCATGGAACCTGTTCGACAACATCGTAATCTCGGAGAATCTCGCGACGGGTTCGACCGGCGAGTTGAAGATTCAGAAGGCCGAGGGCTCGAAGTTCTACGGCAACATCTTCCGCAAGCCCTACATGGTGCAGCGCGAGGGCCAGTACAAGGGTTATCCGCTCCGCACGTTCGTGGGCACGAATTTCCAGGGCGGCTACTCCGACCACTTCCCCGTCTACATATACATTGCCAAATAACACTTAATATAATTGTATGAAACTGAAATCTCTACTCATTCTGACGTTCACTCTTCTTTCGGCGGCTGCATTCGCGCAGAACGGCGGAGTCAAGGGTAAGGTCGTTTCGCGCAACGGTCGCGAAGCCCTCGGAAACGTTACGGTGAAGATCGCGCAGACGGGCCAGACCGTCACGACCGACCGCAACGGCAACTTCGTGTTCGAGGATTTGGAAAAAGGCACCTATTCGCTGTCGTTCTCGGCTCAGGAGTTCGAGGACCTCGACATCATGGTGCGTGTGGACAACGCGATGAAGGACATCAATTCGGTCATCATCGTGCCGTCGTCGGCCAC
>CAMWIG010000155.1 GCA_947174295.1 uncultured Alistipes sp.
CGTGCGCCGCATGCACGCCTGCGAGCCGATGGGTGCCGTGACCGTCATCTGCACCGACAAGACCGGCACGCTGACCCGCAACCGCATGCGCGTGGAGAATATGTACATATCTCCCGGTGTCGCGGCCGAGGAGCTGGCGGCGGCCGTCGCGGTCAATACCACTGCGTTTCTCTCGCATGAGGCGGAACCGATAGGCAATCCGACCGAGGGGGCGCTGCTGCTGTGGATGCACGATGCGGGATACGACTACCGGGCTATTCGCGATGCGGCCGCGACGGTCGACCGCATGACCTTCTCTACCGAACGCAAGTACATGGCGACGATAGTCGACACCCCGCAGGGACGCATGATAGCCGTGAAAGGCGCCCCCGAAATAGTCGCCGCATTATGTTCCGATGTCGACGCCGCGCAGACAGGCGAGGTGCTGGGCCGATACCAGAGCCGTGCCATGCGCACTCTCGCCATAGCGTGCGCGCGAACCGAGGCTGCGACGTGCGGTGAAGCGCTGGCCGGGGGAGGGCTTGCGCTGATTGCGCTGGCAGGAATCTCCGACCCGGTGCGCGACGAAGTGCCGGCTGCCGTGGCGAAGTGTCTCGGTGCGGGGATAGCTGTGAAAATCGTTACGGGCGACAACATGGCTACGGCGACCGAGATAGCCCGTCGAATAGGGCTGTGGGACGACTCCTGCGACTCCGCGACCGACCGAATCACAGGCCCCGAATTCGCCGCGCTGAGCGACGAAGAGGCCCTGGCCCGCGTGGGACGCATACGGATAATGTCGCGTGCCCGTCCGCTCGACAAGCAGCGAATGGTGCGCCTGCTGCAACGTTCGGGCGAGGTGGTGGCCGTCACGGGCGACGGAACGAACGATGCTCCGGCGCTCAACTTCGCCAACGTGGGGCTCTCGATGGGCAGCGGAACGTCGGTGGCCAAGGATGCCAGCGACATAACGCTGCTCGACGACTCGTTCGCGTCGATTGCGACGGCCGTCATGTGGGGCCGCTCGCTCTATCGCAATATTCAGCGTTTCGTGCTGTTTCAGCTTACGATAAACTTCGCCGCCATAGTCACCGTATTCGTCGGCGCGGTGGCCGGCACGGAGCTGCCGCTCACGGTGGTGCAGATTCTGTGGGTCAACCTCATCATGGACACCTTCGCCGCCATGGCCATGGCATCGCTGCCGCCGAACGAGGAGGTGATGCGCGACCGGCCGCGGCCGCGCGACGAGTTCATCATCACTCCGGCCATGGCCCGCACGATTGCCGTGTGCGGCTCGGTTTTTATAGTCGTGATGCTTGCCATGCTGTTCGGATGGATGTACCGCGGCGGTGTGCCGACGACGGCGCAGCTGACCGTGTTCTTCTCGACGTTCGTATTTCTTCAAGTGTGGAACCTTCTCAATGCCAAAGGATTCGAAACACGCCACTGCGTATTCTCCGACCTCGGGCGCACGCGCACCTTCACGGCGATACTGCTGGCGATAGCAGCCGGTCAGGTGGCGATAGTAGAGCTGGGCGGCGAGGTATTCCGCACCGTGCCGCTCCCGGTCGGGACGTGGGCGGCGATTGTCGCCGCCACATCGCTGATTGCCCTCGGCGGCGAGGCCGTGAGACTCTACCGGCGCGGCCGCCGGCGAATCGGGAACAAACGATAGCCGGCAGCCGAAGCCGTTCGGCATCATCCCCAGGGGAGCTCGGCCGTCGGCGATTCGTCCGCCGGTTCAATTACCGATTTCCAGTCATAAATCGCGAAGCTCGTAGAGCTGATTTCTCAGGCGGGGTGTGAATCCGGCCTCGCGGATTGCGTCGCATATGCCTCGGGCGTCGAAGGTGTTGCGGGCTCCGGCCGACGAGACCACGTTCTCCTCGATCA
Source organism: uncultured Alistipes sp. (assembly GCA_947174295.1). Lineage (GTDB taxonomy): Bacteria > Bacteroidota > Bacteroidia > Bacteroidales > Rikenellaceae > Alistipes. The sequence continues at coordinate 1,873 of CAMWIG010000155.1, forward strand.
TTATCGACCCCATGTCGTTGGCGCCGCTGTGCAGGGCTGCCTGTGCCGTGGCCTTGCCCACGGTGAGCCACGAGGCCTGAATGTTGCGTATGTTGTGCAGCAGCAGACGGCTCACGGCGATGATGCGCAGATATTCCAGCGGCGAGAATTCGGTGCCGACGCCGCGGCGTTCGAGCTCGGTTCCCGTCGAGCGGAAAATCCACGGTATGAAGGCCGTGAATCCGTAGTTGCCCTCGGGGCAGGCGGCTTGCAGGTCGCGAATCAGCAGCAGGTGGTCGATGCGCTGGCGCGGGGTTTCGATGTGGCCGTACATCATCGTCGCCGAGGTGGGCAGGTTCATCTCGTGGGCCTCGTGCATTACGCGGCACCACTCCTCGACCGACGGCTTGGCCGGCGATATGGCGCGACGCACTTCGGGGTCGAGAATCTCTGCTCCGGCGCCCGGCAGGGAGTCGAGCCCCGCCTCGACCAGACGGCGCAGGGCCTCGCGCGTGGTGATTCCGCTTATGCGGGCTATGTGCGACACCTCGGGAGCTCCGAGCGCATGCAGGCGCAGGGCGGGGTAGAGCCCTTTGAGCGTGCGGAAGAGCTCCTCGTAGAACCCGATGCCGAGCTCCGGGTGCAGTCCTCCCTGCAACAGCAGCTGGTCGCCGCCCAGCGCCAGCGTCTCGTCTATCTTGCGGCGGTATTCGTCTACGGCGGTGACGAACGCCCGGTCGGTCTGGTGAGGCTTGCAGTGGAAGTTGCAGAAGCGGCAGCCCGAGATGCAGACGTTGGTTATGTTGACGTTGCGGTCTATCTGCCACGTCACTGCGGACGGGTCGTCGACCGCCGCGCGCCGCGCCTCGGCGGCCGCCGCGGCAAGCTCCTGCAATGGCGCGAGCTCGTAGAGGGCGTATGCCTCATCGCGTGCGAGCGGTTCGCGGCGCACGGCACGGGAGAGTATCTTGTCGCAGTTCATCGTCCCAGAGCCTTTACGAATCCGAAATCGAGCGTGCGGCGCTGCAAGTCGGCCTTTTTGACCGACACGCGCATGCGGTCGCCGATGGTGAACGTGCGGCCCGTCGAGTGGCCGAATATCTCGTAGCGCGACTCGTCGAACTGCCAGAAGTCGCCCGGCATGTCGCGCAGGAATATCATGCCCTCGATGGGCGTGTCGTCGAGTTCGACGTAGATTCCCCACTCCGAGAGTCCCGATACGTGGCCCTCGAACTCCTCGCCCAGCTTGTCGGCCATGAACTCCACGGTCTTGTACTTTATCGACGCCCGTTCGGCCTCGGCGGCTATGACCTCGCGCTCCGACGAGCGCACGCAGAGCGCTTCCAGCGCCTCGCGGTCGGCCGACTTCCCGCCTGCGAGGTAGCGTGCCAGCAGACGGTGGACCATCATGTCGGGATAGCGGCGTATGGGCGACGTGAAGTGGGTGTAGTATGGGAATGCCAGACCGTAGTGGCCGATGTTGTCGGTCGTGTAGCACGCCTTGGCCATCGAACGCACGGCCATCGTGGTCACGGCGTTCTCCTCGCTGCGTCCCTTGACCTTCGCCAGCAGCGAGTTGAGCTCCTTGGCCACGGCGCGGCCCTTCGAGGCCTTGAACATCAGCCCGAAGCGAAGCACGAACTGCCGGAATCGCGAGAGCTTCTCCTCGTTGGGCACATCGTGCACGCGGTAGACCATCGTCCGCGGTGCCGTGCGTCCCGAGGGCAGGCGCCGCTTGCCGCAGAACTCCGCCACGCGGCGGTTGGCCAGCAGCATGAACTCCTCTATCATCTGGTTCGACTCCTTCTGCTCCTTGAAGTATATGCCCACGGGGCGTCCCGTTTCGTCGAGACGGAATTTGGCCTCGGCGCGGTCGAACGCTACGGCGCCGTGCTTGAAGCGTGCGCGGCGCAGCCCCTGCGCCAGACGGTTGAGCGTCAGCACCTCCTCGGCATAGTCGCCGCGGCCGGTCTCGATTATCTCCTGCGCCTCGGCGTAGGTGAAGCGGCGGTCGGAGTAGATGACCGTGCGGCCGAACCACTCGTCGAGTATGTCGAGATTCTCGTTGATGGTGAACACCGCCGAGAAGCAGAGGCTCTCCTCGTTCGGGCGCAGCGAGCAGAGCTCGTTCGACAGCCGCTCGGGCAGCATCGGCACCGTGCGGTCGACCAGATATACCGACGTGCCTCGCTCCTGCGCCTCGGTGTCGATTGTAGAGCCGGGCCGCACGTAGTGCGTCACGTCGGCGATGTGCACGCCAATCTCCCACACGCCCTCCGAGATGCGGCGCACCGACAGTGCGTCGTCGAAGTCCTTGGCGTCGGCCGGGTCGACGGTGAATGTCGTCGTTCGGCGGAAGTCGCGGCGCTCGGCGTAGTCGGCCTTCGTTATCGTGCCGTCGATTGCCGCGGCGGCATCTTCGACCTCCTGATCGAAACGGTAGGGCAGGTCGTATTCGGCAAGAATGGCGTGCATCTCGGCGTCGTTGTCGCCCACCGTGCCCAGCACGTCGACCAGCTCGCCCGCGGGGCAGTTGGTGCCCGGCGCCCAGTCGACGATGCGCACCGAAACCTTCTCGCCGTTCTTCACCTGCGGGTAGAGTCTCTTGGGCAGGAATATGTCGTAGGGCATCTTGCGCGACTGCATGCGCACGAAGATGCTGCGTGCGTCGACTTCGGCCACGCCGACCCACTGGCGGCGACTGCGCTCCAAGATTGCGACCACCTCGCCTTCGGGATTACCGCTGCGGGTGCGGTGCATGACCACAATCTCCACGCGGTCGCCGTCCAGCGCGTTCATCGAGTTGCGCCGGTCGACGTAGATGTCGCTCTCCGACTCCGCGATGCGCACGTACATCGCGCCTGTGCCGGTCATGTCGACCGTACCCTCGTAGCGGGGCAGGCTGCGCGCCGCGATGCGGTACTTGCCCGCCGCGACTTCGGTCACCGAACCCTCGGCGAGCATCGCGGCCACGATGTCGCCCGTCTCGCGGCGCCCTTCGCGCGTGTTGCCGCCCGAGGCCGAGGCGAGCTGTTTGAGCGAGAATTTCTTCTCGGGGAACTCCGAGAGGAGCTCCATGATGAATGCCGCACGGTCTTTCTTGTGCGGCTTGCAGTCGGTCTTTCGACTATCGTTTTTTCGCTTCGGCGCAGTCCGGGCGGAGTTCTGTTCTGCACTCTTCCTGTCGAAGCCTTTTCTATTATTCTCTTTTTTCATCTTCGTTTGCAATTTTCAGGGCCAGAGCCGTCATGAACTCTATGCCCGCGGTTATCGACCTCTCGTCGGGCGAGAAGGCCGGAGTGTGCGAACCGCCCGCCGCACGCCCCACTAAAATACGGTAGAAGAG
>CAMWIG010000156.1 GCA_947174295.1 uncultured Alistipes sp.
GGCGGCGTAGAGCCCCAGTCGGAGACCGTATGGCGTCAGGCCGACAAGTACAACGTCCCCCGTATCGGTTACGTCAACAAGATGGACCGCACGGGTGCCGACTTCCTCTCGGTATGCGCGCAGATTAAGAAGCACTTCGGTGCTACGGCCCTGCCGGTCGTGCTGCCTATCGGTGCCGAGGATAAGTTCGAGGGTCTGATCGACCTTATATATAATAACGCGATCTACTACTTCGACGACAAGACCGTTCGCGACAACTTCGAGCTGCGCGAGATTCCCGAGAACATGAAGGCCGAGGCCGAGGAGTGGCGCAACAAGCTCATCGAGGAGGTTGCGTCGACCGACGACGCCCTGATGGAGAAGTTCTTCGAGGATCCCAACTCGATTACTCCCGACGAGCTCATCGCCGCAATCCGCAAGGCCACGATCTCCATGCAGCTCGTGCCGATGCTCTGCGGTTCGTCGTTCCACAACAAGGGTGTGCAGAAGCTGCTCGACTACGTCATCGCCTTCCTGCCGTCGCCCATGGACGTCCCCGCAGTCGAGGGTATGAACCCCAAGACCGAGGAGACCGAGGTGCGTAACGCCACGGAGAGCGATCCGTTCTGCGGCCTTGCGTTCAAGATCGCTACCGACCCGTTCGTGGGCCGTCTGGCTTTCGTCCGCGTTTACTCGGGCAAGCTCGACGCCGGTTCTTACGTCCTGAACGCCCGCAGCGGCAAGCGCGAGCGCATCAGCCGTATCTATCAGATGCACGCCAACAAGCAGAACCCGATGGAAACCGTCGGTGCCGGCGACATCTGCGCAGCAGTCGGTTTCAAGGAGATTCACACGGGTGACACGCTCTGCGCCGAGGACGCACCTATCGTACTCGAACAGATGACCTTCCCCGAGCCGGTTATCGGTCTGGCCGTAGAGCCCAAGACCCAGAAAGACCTCGACAAGCTCGGTATCGCGCTTTCGAAGCTCGCAGAGGAGGACCCGACCTTTACGGTACACACCGACGAGGAGAGCGGCCAGACCGTCATCAGCGGTATGGGTGAGCTCCACCTCGATATCATCGTCGACCGTCTGCGTCGCGAGTTCGGCGTCGAGATTAACCAGGGTGCTCCTCAGGTTAACTACAAGGAGGCTCTTACTCAGACCGTTCAGCACCGCGAGGTATTCAAGAAGCAGACCGGTGGTCGCGGTAAGTTCGCCGACATCATCTTCGAAATCGGCCCCGCCGAGGAGGGTAAGATGGGTCTTACGTTCGTCGACGAAGTCAAGGGCGGTAACATCCCCAAGGAGTTCATCCCCGCAGTTCAGAAGGGCTTCGAGGCCGCTATGGCCAACGGTGCTCTCGCAGGTTACACCATGGACTCGATGAAGATTACCTTGAAGGACGGTTCGTTCCACCCCGTCGACTCCGACCAGCTTTCGTTCGAAATCGCCGCCCGCAACGGTTACCGTGCGGCTGCTCCCAAGGCCGGTTCGGTCATCATGGAGCCTATCATGGCGGTTGAGGTCGTAACTCCCGAAGAGAACATGGGTGACATCATCGGCGACCTTAACAAGCGCCGCGGTCAGATTCAGGGCATGGAGTCCAAGGGTACCGCACGCGTGGTTAAGGCTCAGGTGCCGCTGTCCGAGATGTTCGGTTACGTGACCGTGCTCCGCACCATTTCGTCGGGCCGCGCTACGTCGTCGATGGAGTTCTCGCACTTCGAGGAGGTTCCTGCAAACCTCGCCAAGGAGATTATCGAGAAAGCAAGTGGTAAACGTAAGGATATAGAATAAAAACGATATGAATCAGAAAATTAGAATCAAATTGAAGTCTTTCGATCACAACCTCGTCGACAAGTCGGCAGAGAAGATCGTCAAGACCGTGAAGAGCACCGACGCAATGGTCAGCGGCCCGGTACCCCTTCCGACCCACAAGCAGATTTTCACTGTGAACCGTTCGACCTTCGTCAACAAGAAGGCGCGCGAGCAGTTCCAGCTCTGCACGTTCAAGCGTATTATCGACATCTACTCGTCGACCCCCAAGACCATCGACGCTCTGATGAAGTTGGAGCTCCCGTCGGGTGTCGAGGTTTCGATCAAGGTCTGATACGCGCATAGCGTTCGCAAGACAAGCCGTCGAGTCCGCATCCGGCCGAAAAAGCCGGGTGCGGTACCCGCGGACGGCCTTCGAACGCCCCGGGAGAGACGAATGGTCGACCCCGAGTGTGTGACTGAAAAGAGATACACATCACTTTATATTTAACAAACGTAATTCGACAAAAATGTCAGGACTTATTGGAAAGAAAATCGGAATGACTTCCGTTTACAGTGCCGAGGGTAAGAACATACCATGCACTGTCATTGAGGCTGGTCCGTGTGTAGTTACGCAAATCAAGACCGTAGAGAAGGATACCTACGAAGCGGTTCAGATTGCCTATGACGACAAGAGTGAAAAGCACACCAGCAACAGTTTGTTAGGACACTTCAAGAAAGCCGGCACGACCCCCAAGCGCAAGATGGCGGAATTTAAGGGTATGCCCGAAGTGAACCTCGGAGACACTCTGACCGTCGACATGTTCTCGGAGGAGGACTGGGTTGACGTGACGGGGATATCGAAGGGTAAGGGCTTTCAGGGCGTTGTAAAGCGTCACGGCTTCGGCGGTGTCGGCGGCCAGACCCACGGTCAGCACAACCGTCAGCGCAAGCCGGGTTCGCTGGGTGCGTCGTCCTATCCTTCGCGCGTCTTCAAGGGCAAGCGTCTGCCCGGCCAGATGGGCGGTGAGCAGGTGAAGGTTCTGAACCTGCGAGTATTGAAAGTTATTCCCGAGAACAACCTCATTCTGGTGAAGGGTTCGATTCCCGGGGCAAAAGGTGCTTATTTAACAATTGAGAAGTAGTATGGAATTAGCTGTATTGAACACACAGGGAAATGAGACGGGTCGCAAGGTAGTTCTTTCCGACGCAGTCTTCGGCGTGGAGGCTAATGACCACGCTATTTATCTCGACGTGAAGCAGTATCTGGCCGATCAGCGTCAGGGTACTCACAAGTCGAAGCAGCGTAACGAGGTTGCAGGTTCGACCCGCAAGCTCAAACGTCAGAAAGGTACGGGCGGCGCACGTTGCGGCAGCATCAAGTCTCCGCTCTTCCCGGGCGGCGGCCGCGTATTCGGTCCGGTACCCCGCGATTACAGCTTCAAGCTCAACAAGAAGCTCAAACAGCTCGCACGTCGCAGCGCTCTCACCTACAAGGCTCAGGCCGGCGCCATCTGCGTCGTCGAGGCTCCGAAGTTCGAGTCGCCCAAGACCAAGGCTGTCGTAGCGTTGGCCGAGGCTCTGAAAGTAGCCGACAAGAAGGTGCTGCTGGTACTGCCGGAGGGCGATCACAATCTGCAACTCTCGTGCCGCAACATTCCGTCGGTTAAGACCATTCTGGCTCAGAACGTCAATACCTACGAGGTGATGAACGCTTCGGCTCTGGTATTCGTCGAGGGTGCCGAAAACGTACTGAATGTAATGTTAGCTTAAAAACGTAAGTAAAGATGGAAATTATTATTAAGCCTATTCTGACCGAAAAGATGACGGTTCAGGGCGAAAAACTGAATCGCTACGGTTTTATCGTTGACGTAAGAGCTAACAAGCTGCAAATCCGTAATGCCGTAGAGCAGATGTACAACGTCGTTGTTACAGACGTGAACACGATCAACTGCATGGGTAAACTCAAAAGCCGCTACACGAAAGCTGGTCTTTTGGAGGGCCGTGCCAACAACTTCAAGAAGGCTATCGTTACCTTGAAGGATGGTGATAAGATAGATTTTTACAGTAATATCTAACAGAGATGGCAGTAAGAAAGTTTAAGCCTGTAACAGCAGGTACGAGACATAAGATTATCGGTACGTTCGAGGAGATTACCACGAACAAGCCGGAGAAGTCGTTGCTCAGTCCGAAGAAGAGCACCGGAGGTCGCAACAATACCGGTAAGATGACCATGCGCTACATCGGCGGCGGTCACAAGCAGATGTACCGTAACGTTGACTTCAAGCGTGCGAAGGACGGCGTTGCCGCAACTGTAAAGACTATCGAGTACGACCCGAACCGCACGGCCCGCATCGCACTGGTGGTGTATGCCGACGGCGTGAAGAGCTACATTCTGGCACCCAACGGATTGAAAGTAGGACAGACCGTCATGAGCGGTACGGGCGTTGCACCCGAGGTGGGCAACACGCTGTTCCTCTCGGAGATACCTCTGGGTACGGTCATCCACAATATTGAACTCTACCCCGGTCAGGGTGCCGCCATGGCTCGTTCGGCCGGTTCCTACGCACAGCTTCTGGCTCGCGAAGGAAAATTCGCTATTATCAAGTTGCCTTCCGGCGAGACTCGTATGGTACTCGTTACTTGCCGTGCAACCGTGGGCGTGGTATCGAACGTCGACCACAACCTCGAAAGCTCGGGTAAGGCAGGTCGCAGCCGCTGGCTCGGTCGTCGTCCTCGCAACCGCGGTGTCGTAATGAACCCGGTTGATCACCCGATGGGTGGTGGTGAAGGACGTGCGTCGGGTGGTCACCCGCGTTCGCGCAAGGGTCTGTTGGCTAAGGGTTACAAGACTCGTAATCCCAAGAAGACGACCTCTAAGTTTATTATTTCCAAGAAGAAAAAATAATTAAATAGAGTACATAATGAGCCGTTCATTAAAAAAAGGACCATTCATTGACCCCAAGCTCGAAGCGAAGGTTATCGCTCAGGCCGAAGGCAATAAGAAGTCTGTGATCAAGACTTGGTCGCGTGCAAGTATGATTTCGCCTGACTTCGTAGGTCAGACGATCGCTGTCCACAACGGAAACAAATTCATTCCGGTTTATGTAACCGAGAATATGGTCGGTCACAAGCTCGGCGAGTTCGCTCCGACACGTAACTTCCGTGGTCATGCAGGTAACAAGAAAAAATAGTTAGACAATGGGTGCAAGAAAATCAATAATGGCCGAAAAGTTTAAGGCCGAAAAGAAACAGAAGGCAATCGCCATCATGCGCGACTGCCCGACCTCGCCCCGTAAGATGCGTCTGGTTGCAGACATTATCCGCGGTGTCGAGATTAACAAGGCACTTGGTATCCTTCGTTACTCGAAGAAAGAGGCATCTATCCGCATGGAGAAGCTCCTCAAATCGGCTATCGCCAACTGGGAGGCCAAGAACGAGGGCGAGCGTCTGGA
>CAMWIG010000157.1 GCA_947174295.1 uncultured Alistipes sp.
ACTTAACCTTATTCCTCCCCATAACCTTACTTTATCCAATTTTCTTCGTATCTTTACATTATAAACCGTCGAATGAAGATGCACAGACAATACATGGAATTCGTCAGCGATGAAGCGCTGCTGAGGGAGTACCTCCGAACCGATGACCCGGCGTATTTCGGCGAGCTGTACGCGCGCTATATTCCGCAGGTGTACGGATTGTGCCTGAAATATCTCAAATCGCCCGAGAATGCCGAGGATGCCGTCATGCAGTTGTTCGAGGAGTTGACATACAAGGTGAAGCAGTATGAAATCACCCATTTCAAAAGCTGGCTGTATCGTGTAGCCCAGAACCACTGTCTGCAATTCATGCGGCGCAAACACCTTGAATTTACGGCCGACTGGCAGTCGCAGCCGGCGGATTCGGACGAATTCCTCGATTTGCTGGGCGAACATGGCGACCAGATGCAGTTGAAGGCATTGCACCGCTGCATGGAGCGTCTGTCCGAGGAGCAGCGGGTCTGCATCAGTGAATTTTTCCTCGCCGACAAGTCCTATACGGAGATTGCCGAGCAGAGAGGCTATCAGTTGAAAGGCGTAAAGAGTTACATCCAGAATGGCAAACGAAATCTGAAATTATGCATAGAGAACACAACAAAAGAGTGGGGCTGCTGTCCTATATAATGGGAAACAGAAAAGGTCGCGAGGCCCACGATTTGGAGCGTGAGGCTATGCGGGACTCTTTTTTGGCGGATGCGCTCGACGGGTACGACAATACCGACGACCCGGGACTGGCCGAGCGTCTCTGCCGCATGGGAGAAAAGGTAAGATTGCAGAGTATTGAACGGAATAATATTGCCGTTGCAGGCGGACTTCGCGATATGCGGCCGCCCATGCCGATGACGCATGTCATGTATGAAACCGACTGCGAGACCAGCCCGAACATGCCTGATATATATGAACACGACTTTGAAATTCAACCCGACATATCGACAGTGCCGGGGATGGATTTACGGAAGCCTGCAAGGCGCAGAATACGCTACGTTTACCGTCTTGTCGCAGTGTCGGTCGTGCTCTGCATCTGCGTCGCCGCATACGAATTGGGCATAATGAATGGTGCGCAAAGGGCCGAAATGCCTGCTCAAAGCAGCATCGCAGCGGATAATGCGGCAGAAACATATCCGTCAGGTATCGAGCGCCAGACAAGTCCGCAGAGTAAGGTGGCGCAGTCGCAGAAAGAGAGTGACTGTGCAATATCTGCCGCACCGATGACCGACACTGTCGCAGGTGCACCGCGGCCGACCGACGGTTACAAGGCATATTATGAATACATTTACGACCGGCTCGCAGCAGCAGCAGCAGCAGGTGCGGATGGTAGCAAAATCGGAGGTGTCGTCGTGCTGAGTTTCACCGTCGATGCAACGGGGCGGCCGCGAGATTTCAAGGTGGTCGAGAGTCCGTCGCCCGAGACGGCAGAGACCTTAATCCGCATCATCGACTCCGGCCCGATATGGACTCGCCCCGGCGAGGTGCAGGCGTTTGCCGTCACGCTTCGATGACAACCTGCTATGTATCAAGGCTCAATAGGAGGGTATTGTTACGGCGATAAGCGAGATTGCATGATGCTTGTTTGCCGTCTTATCGGATTTTGAACCTGAACTCCCGATAACTTTACATCGGATGGCATCATTATCCATCATGCCAAAGGTTTATTTTGGGGTATTAAAAGGGAGGGAGTAAATCTTGCTGCTGCTTGACTTACTCCCTTTCCTGCGGTGCGTAGGGGACTCGACCGGCGAAGCCGAAGCGGGACATCCGCGGCCGCTCGCATACTCCGCCTGCGAAATCGCAGCACGATTGTCCCGCAACCTCTTGCCCTCGTGAGCAGACGCAAAGCGCCGCAACGAGCCGAAGGCGAGGTCGTTTTTGCGGCACGGAGCGATGGAGCATTCATGCTCGCTTCGCGACGGGCACAAAAAAAAGACGACTGAATTTCAGTCGTCTTGCGGTGCGTAGGGGACTCGAACCCCTGACCCCGTGCGTGACAGGCACGTATTCTAACCAGCTGAACTAACGCACCGTTTGCTGATTGCGAGTGCAAATATAGAGCTTTTTTTTCATTCTGCAATACTTTTTCGCGACTTTTTAACGCACAAAAAACAATCTTCGAGACAAAATACTGATTCTCAGGAATCATACGACACAAAAAAAAATATCGCATCTCCGGCATCTCAGCGAATACTCCATCAGGCATCCGCAACTCATGCGGCCCGAGCCGGACATTCCGCCCTCTCGCATAATATATATAATACGTGCGCCGGCCCGTCATCTCACCATGCGAAACGTCCTGCTCACCGGCTCGGCCGTCTGCCACATCCCCTGCACGCCGTGCTGCCACGCCACGACCGTAACACGCATGGGCATCGCAGCCCGCGGCGGTATGGGGTCGAATACCAGCGTATCGCCCTCGACGTGCGCCGCCCCCTCTTCGACATAATAATAGACACGCATGCCGCTCGTGCTGCGCGCCTGCAAACGGATAGCCTCCGCGCTTCCGGCCTTCACGTCGTCGAGCGGCGGAAAGTCTATCGTCTGCGGCTGTCCCGCCGTAATCTTCAACGGCACGCGGACGCTCATGTCGGCAACCGACCGTTTGTACTCGCCGTCGGCATCGGCCGCGGCATAGACCCCAAGCTTCGAGAGCCGGCGGTCGGCGAATCCCGCACGGTCGAACCGCAGGCGGAACGTCGTGTCGCCGACAATCTCCACCGGGCCGCACTCGCGCCGCAGGCGAATCTTCGAATCCGAACGCGTCGCATCGTCGTAGCCCACGCTCGCATGGTAGGTCACCCCGTCGGCATCGGGTCGGAACTCCACACGCTCCACCTCCCTGCCGCGCTGCCGCACGACCAGCCTGCGTTCGCGGCGGCCGCGCTCGCGGGCATAGTACTCTTCGGTGAGGCGCGCCATGCGCTCGTCGAGGTAGACGAACGCGCTGTCGCGGCAGCCGCCGTACTCGTCGTAGGGCGCCGCCTGCGCCGTCGGGGCGGCATCGCGGCGCCAGCGGTCGGCCAGCCAGCAGTCGCGGACGTCGACCCGGCGCAGTTCCGCACGGCCGCGGCCGTCCCACCCCTCGGGCAGACGCATGCGGGCCGCCGCACGTATGAACTCGACGATGTAGTCGATCTCGAATCCCGAAATATCGCTGTGAGCATGCCCGGCGTCGCACAGCAGCGACAGCACCGCCGCCGGATAGCGCCGCATGAACGGGAAAGCGCTCTCGATGCGGAACTCGCCCCACTCGTACTCGCCCACGCACATCAGGGCCGGTATGCCGTCGATCGTGCGGTCGCCCCAGTCGGGATTCACGTGGTCGCAGCACAGCACGCGGCTCTGCGGCGAATCGCCGTGCAGCGAGACGAGCGCCAGGGCACGGCCGGGATTCCACGCCCCGAAGTTGTAGGGCTCCGAAGCGCGGGCGCTGTGACCGATGTAGACCACCGGGGCATGCTCCACCTCGTCGTATCCCGACGCCTCGGCCAGCGACCGCATGGTGCGCTCGAAGATGCGCTGCGCACCGTTTCCGGCATAGAACACGCCGCTCGGTTCTATCGTCGGCGTGAGCCACACTATCGCGAAGCCGAGTTCGGCCATGGCCCGCCGGAACTCGGGCGACTCCACGACACCCTGCTCCATCTCGTTGTGGCAGGCGAAGACCACGCCGCGCACACGCTCCGCCGTCGGCGGAATCCACATGTAGGCCCGCGTGGGATTTGTCGCATCGACCGGGCAGCGCTCCGGCGCGACGTCGACGCGCCACTGGTATCCGTCCTCGGACGGGCACACCTCGACCGGCGCCGACGCAAGACACGCCGCGCACCGCAAAATCAGACATATCGCCGTCAATCGTTTCATCGTAACAAGCAATTAATAGCAAAAAATTATCAATCCCGACCCAGCACTTGCATCCGGCCGCTTAATTCGCTAACTTTGTTCGGCATCAAAGCAGGATGCTGCCGGGAGTCCTTTTTTAGGATACGAATCCGCCCGTCGAAATACTCAGGACGGCGCGGAATTCACCGGCACCGCCGCGCGGCACACCTCGGCGCCGGGCGGAGGTCGAGCCGGCCGATTCGGCCCGCGCATTAGGTAAAACGGCATGGAAAAACGTATATAACGACAAACGGAAACATAAAATATTCGCGAATATGTACAGATACGACAAACGCACAGTGATAACCCTCGATGCCGGAGGAACGAACTTCGTCTTCGGCGCGATGCAGGCCAACGAAACGGTGGCCGGCCCCGTAACCTATCCGTCGAACGCCCACGACCTCGACCTATGCCTGCAAACCATGGTTCGCGGCTTCCGCGAAATCATCGCGCAGTGCCCCGCCGAGCCGGTCGCCATATCGTTCGCATTCCCGGGTCCGGCCGACTACCCCAACGGAATCATCGGCGGCTATCTGCCCAACTTCCCCTCGTTCCGCGACGGCGTAGCCTTGGGGCCGTTCCTCGAAATGACGTTCGGGCTTCCGGTGTTCATCAACAACGACGGCGACCTGTTCGCCTACGGCGAGGCGCTCGGCGGCATGCTGCCCGAGGTCAACGAACGGCTACGCGCCGCCGGCAGCAGCAAGCAGTACCGCAACCTGATAGGCTACACGTTCGGCACGGGATTCGGCGTCGGGGTGGTCGTCGACCGCCGGCTCAACACGGGCGACAACTCCTGCGTGGAGACCTTCTGCCTGCCGCACCGCGACCTGCCGGGGGTAATCGTCGAGGAGGGAGTCTCGGTTCGCGCCGTGAAGCGCGTCTACGGAGAACTCACGGGCAACCCCGACCACGGACTCGAACCCAAGGACATCTGCGACATAGCCGACGGCCGCCGCGAGGGCGACGCCGAGGCGGCCCGCAGCGCATTCGCCGCGATGGGACGCGTGGCCGGCAGCGCCATGGCCGCTGCGGCATCGCTCGTCGACGGAGTGATAGTCATCGGCGGCGGCATCACGGCAGCCCGCAAACACATCATGCCGGCGCTTCTCGACGAGCTGCGCGGCAAGCTGCGCACGCTCTCGGGCGAAGAGGTCGCTCGCGTACAGCCGGCGGTCTACGACCTCGACGACGAAGCGGAATTCGCACGGTTCGCACGCGGTCAGGTACGACCCTTGCAGGTCTACGGTTCCGACCGTTTCGTACCCTACGACC
>CAMWIG010000158.1 GCA_947174295.1 uncultured Alistipes sp.
GGTCATACGACCAACAAGTTTTGGTATAATTGGGAGATATCGGTAGGAGCCGGTGTAGGTACGGCGGTACGCGATCTGTCGGGCTCTTCCGAGGGTGCTTTCGGCGACCGTCTCGGTTTCGAGGGCAACATCTCGGCTACCAAGTGGTTCCATCCCATCATCGGTGCACGTTTGCAGTTGCAGGGCGGCAAGTTCTCGAACTATCCGGCCGGCGTGACCAACGGCGAGCTGGTGAAGTGGCCCTACATCTTCGTTCACGCCGACGCCATGATTAACCTCTCCAACTGGATTGGCGGCTATCGTGAGGATCGCTTCTACTATGCCGTTCCTTTCGTCGGTTTCGGTTATCAGGCTGTCGATTTCACCGATGACTTCGAGCAGAAGTACGGCGAGGGTTATAACGGTGCATATGCCACCGTATTCGGTTTGTTGAACAAGCTCCGCGTGAGCAAGCAGTTCGACATCAACATCGAGCTCAAAGCGTGGCTGTACCGCGAGGGCGACATGCCTTCGATGGTCGGTGGCAGCGGCGGTTTCGGCCAGTCGTTCAGCGCTACCGTAGGTTTCTCCTACCGCTTCAACAAGCGCGGCTGGGACAAGGCATACACTCAGAGCGATCTCGACGTATATGTCAACGAGGCTCAGAAGCTCCGTGACGATCTCGCTGCTGCCAACGCCGCACGCATTGCCGCCGAGGAGGCCGCCGCGCAGTCGAAGGCCGACGCCGACCGTGCTCTTGCGAAGGCTCAGGCCGCACAGAAGGCTGCCGACGAGGCTGCTCTCCGCGCTGCCAAGGCTGCCGAGGGCATCCACGCTACGGGCAACTGCATCTTCTTCAACTATGGCACGTCGCAGCTCACCGGCACCGACAAGACCCGTCTGGCACTCATCGCCGACGAAATCAAGGCCGGCGACAGCAAGACCGTCTACACGATTAGCGGCTACGCCGACGCTCAGACCGGTTCGAAGGCCGGCAACAAGCGCGTTTCGGCCAACCGTGCCAAGAACGTCTACAACTACCTCGTTTCGTGCGGTGTGAACCGTGACCAGTTGAAGTACGACAGCTTCGGCGGTTCCGTGGCTCCGTTCCCCTCGAACCAGAAGGCAAACCGCGCTGCGATTATCAACAAGTAATTCCGACGCAATATTTTATAACGGCGCACCCCGCTCTGCAAGAGCGGGGTGCGCTGCGTTTTTATGGCAATGGCGGATTGGCAACCCGGAGGTTCCGTGCGTCGTATTTTGTTCGTGCGCCGCAGGCCGCACATGAAGAACCGTCGCCGGTCGTCGTCCGATAATCAGAAGACCAGCTCGGCGCTCGACACTTCGATGCCTTTCGGTGCTGCTCCGCGGTCGTCGTAGAGCTCTGTGCGGAGCGAGAAGAAGATGTTCTCGACCGACAGCCAGTCGATGCCGGCGGCACTCTCTGCTGCGTCGGGGCGGTAGTAGGGGTTTATGCCGGGCCAATCCTGCGGCAGCATGGGCGCACGGTCGGGACGAAGCTCTCCGACGGGAATATCGACTGTGCGCCACTCTTCGCCGAGTTCCACTTCGGCTCCCCATGCTCCCGCGCCGGCGATATTGAGCAGCAGTTTCATGCGGGCGGTGGAGGGTGTCGCTGCGCGTGCCGTGATGCGCAGGGCGTGTGGCGAGAGGCCTGCGGCGATGTAGGGGCGCAGGCGGTCGCCGACGTATGACTGGGCCGACACGTCGGCCGGAAAGCGGTACTCCTCGTGCGGCGTGAGGTCTTCGCAGTAGAGTCTGAGGTTTCCTTCGGCGGAGGGCCGGCAGTCGAAGCGCGGACTGTAAAATTCGCTGCGCGTGAAGAGCATACGGTCGCGGTCGCGCGGTGCGTCGAAGAGCGTGACGCGTTCGTCGGCGATGCGGCGGTCGACGGCGGGGTGGTACTCGGCCATGCCGATGCGGCCGAGCTTTTCGGGCAGCGTGTACTCCTCCCTGGCGGCGAGGATGTAGACGCCCTCGGCGATGTCGAACGAGCCGCGGTCGACGTGCGTCGTGAAGCTGCCGGTCAGAGGCTGCACCCGGAAGCTGTCGCCGAGGTCCGGAAGCGACAGCCGCATGCGTCGCGGCGTGTGCAGCAGTGCGAATACGCGGCGGTGAATGTCGGGGCTGCGGAACGGGTCGTCGAGCTGCACGACGTCGGGATATACCTCCAAACGCCATACGCCATCCTCGATTTTGTCGAGGAAGTAGATGCCCGTGCCGTCGTACTCGACGAGTGGCGACGAACCTACGCCGGCGATGTGTTCCGTTTCGCTGCCGACGTCCAGATCGGCCGGTGCGGAGTTGGAGTAGTAGAGCGTGCGGCCGTCGCAGTAGATGCTGCGGTCGGCGTCGGGGTCTACGGCGATGTCGCCGAAGCGCGTGTTCTGGGGATAGCGCCCCCAGTCGCGGCCGCGTTCGAGGGTTTCCATCCCCTTCACGGCAATCATGGCCGATACGGCCTTGCGCGGTGTGTAGACCATGTTCAGCAGGTGGGTCTGCCAGCCGAGGTTCCACGGCGCGGTGCGCAGCATGTCGTAGGAGAACATCGCGGCGAACTGCACGCCTCCCTCGCGGAACTCGCGCACCTGCGCCGGATACATGTACGACACGGTAAGGTCGGGCGCGTCGAACTCGTAGACCATCTTCGAGCGCGGGCCGATGTCGACGCTTCGCATGGGCGCGTAGTCGTCGACGCAGGGCAGGAAGTTGCCGCGCAGGGTGTGTCCGTGGTTGAGCTGCGTGGGATACCATCCGTAGGTGGCGCACTCGGCCTTCGACGAGATTACGGCGGGTGCGATGCGGAAGTTTTCGCTGATGTTGTAGGCCACGATTTTGCGGCACCCCGTGCGGCGTATCGTGCGGTGCATCGCGTCGATATATGCGGCTATTTCGTCGTTGCGGCCGTCGATGCGCGCCGGCTCGTTGATTATTTCGATGGCGATGATGTTAGGTTCGAACTTGTACTTGCGTCCCGAGTAGCGGTTGGTGTGTTCGAGCAGCTGGGTCATGTAGTTCTGCTGGGCGCGAATCGCCGCGGGGTCGAACGTCATCTCGCCCTTGGGGTAGCGGGCCGAGAATCCGGGCATTTCGACGAACCCTTCGGGCCACCATGCTGCGTGCACCACCGTCGGCGAGAGGAGCATCAGTATGTCGCGCTCCGAGGCGCGGTGAATCAGATAGTCCAGCAGGTCGAGATGCTCGTTGTCGAGCAGGTTGCCCTCGGCGTCGCAGTTCTCCCAGTCGCCCCAGAACGAGAGCCGCAGGGCGCGGAATCCCATGCGGGCGAAGTGAGCCATATCCTCGTCTATCATGGCGTGTTTTTCGTCGAGCGACGGCGCCACGCGGTCGGCGGCGCGGTAGTCGCAGGCCGATGGCAGGCAGTAGTTTGCGCCGAAGACGGCCACCTCGCTGCCGTCGGATTTGTAACGTATGACGCCCTCGCGGTCCTGGTAGACTATCTCCTGGGCCTGAACGGTTGCCGCGGCTGCTGCGACGAGCAGCAGCAGCATCAGTTTTCGCAGAAACATAAAGGTCGAATGTCGGGATGGTTATCTGTCCACGAAGTTAGTGAAAAATCCGCAAAACCGCAACCCGCGGTGAGCGTAATTCGGCCGGAACGGCTGCATGAAAAACGGCGTCCGATGCCAGTCAGCATCGGACGCCGTTGGTGCGGTAGCCGCATCAGCGGAGATTGCGGTTGAAGAAATCTTCCAGACGGTCGAACGGGATAATGTCCGTGCGGTCGTAGAGGTCGGTGTGGCTTGCTCCGGGGACGATGCAGAGCTCCTTGTCGTCGCCGCGCAGACGGGCGAAGGCATCCTCGCCGAAGTAGCGCGAGTGGGCCTTCTCGCCGTGGAGCACCAGCACGGCGGAGCGAATCTCGTCGCTGTACGTCATGAGCGGTGCGTTGATGAACGACAGTGCCGAGGTTGTGTTCCATCCGCCGTTGGAGTTGAGCGAACGGGGATGATAGCCGCGCGGAGTCTTGTAGTAGTCGTAGTAGTCCTTTATGAACTGCGGGGCATCGGCCGGCAGAGAGTCGGGGACTCCGCCGCCGCGGGCGAATGAACCGTTTCGTGCGTCGTCGGTGCGCTGTGCGGCGAGCCGGCGGCGGAGTTCGTGGCGGTCGTCGGCCGACATCGAGTCGAAATATCCGCGCGAGTTGACGCGCGACATGTCGTACATCGTCGAGGCTGCGGTGGCCTTTATGCGCGGGTCGACGGCTGCGGCGTTGAGGGCCAAACCTCCCCAGCCGCAGATTCCTATTATGCCTATGCGTTCGGGGTCGACGTCCTCGCGCGTGGAGAGGTAGTCGACGGCCGCGCAGAAATCCTCGGTGTTGATGTCGGGCGAGGCCACGTAGCGCGGCGTGCCGCTGCTCTCGCCCGTGTAGGATGGGTCGAACGCCACGGCGAGAAATCCTCGCGCGGCCATGGTCTGCGCGTAGAGTCCCGATGCTTGCTCCTTGACCGCGCCGAACGGGCCGCAGACGGCGATTGCCGGGAGTTTGCCTGCGGTGTTCTTCGGACGGTAGACGTCGGCAGCCAGCGTCGTGCCGAATCGTGTGGTGAATGTCGCCTTGGTGTGGTCGACATGTTCGTCGAGCGGGAATGTCTTGTCCCACTCGGCCGTAAGATTGAGCTGTTCCATATCGTTTGCCTGTTTTTGTGTCACGGTTGTGCATGCCGCGGCGAGGGTGCATGCCGCCGACAGTGCTGCTACGAGTCGTTTCATTTGCTTCGATGTTGTTTTACGATTGCAAAAATATCGTCTTTTCGCATGCCGGACGATACCCGTTTTACATGTCGTAATACCTCGATTACGGAAATTGCCGGCCGGCTTCGATGTCGGATTGTCGTGTGTGCCTGATATTCCGGCAAGACTGTCGATCATCCTCCAATGCAATTGCAGCTCCGCGTTCGGCGTCGGCTATCGACACCTGAGCGCCGACCGTATGCGCGCCGGCCGCAAAGAGGAGTAATAGGACGAATCGTATCATCGCATTCAGTAAATTACGTATTCATATTCGAAATCTTCGATAAGCTCTCTGTACTCCTCTTTCCATTTTACGA
>CAMWIG010000159.1 GCA_947174295.1 uncultured Alistipes sp.
GCTCGGCAATGCTCAAATAAATTTGGCATTGCTCTCGCTTAATCGTACTTTGGCTGTCGCCTTAGATACTCCTGCTCGGCAATGCTCAAATAAATTTGGCATTGCTCTCGCTTAATCGTATCTTTGCACTCGACGGGGCGACCCGTACTGAAAAACGAAAAACGGTTATGATGAAAATACGCATATTCATGATTCTGACCGCTGCGATGCTCTTCGGGCATGCCGCGGCACGAGAGACCTACACGCTCAACGACGGCTGGCGGTTCTACTTCGGAAACGAACCGAGCGGCGACGGCGCGCGCGCCGTGACGCTTCCGCACTCGTGGAACGATTCGCCCGGTTCGCTGCTGCGCACGACGGCCGACTACGACCGTTCGCTCTTCGTTCCCGCCGAGTGGGAGGGGCGGCGTCTGTTCCTGCGATTCGGCGGGGCGGGCGCCGTGACCGACGTTTTCGTCAACGGCTACCACGTGGGCGAGCACTACGGCGCGTACACGGCATTTACGTTCGAGATTACCGACCGCGTGCGTTTCGGCGAGGACAACCTCCTGCACGTGGTGGTGAGCAATGCGTGGCGAAGCGACGTGATGCCCGCCTCGACCGACCAGAACATCTGCGGAGGTCTGACGCGCGGCGTGGAGCTGCTGGTGACATCGCCGGCGATCGTGTCGCCGCTGCATCTTGGCAGCGACGGTGTGCTGATACATCCCAAAAAGGTCTCCTCCGACCGCGTAGAGGCCGAAGCCGAAGTGCATCTTTCGGCACCTGCGCCGACGCAGTGCGCCGTCACGGTGCGTGTGCTCGACGGCGACGGCTATGCGGCAGCGCTGCGCACGGTCAAAGCCAAGGTCGACCGCGACAAGACGGTAACGGTGCCGTTCGTCGTCGATAATCCCGCGTTGTGGAGTCCGTCGCAGCCGTCGCTCTACCGCGTGGAGGTTGTCGTGACGCCCGACGGCGGCGCTGCCGACACGGTGGCGGTGCGCACGGGATTCCGCGACATCGCCGTGTCGGCTGCCGGAGGGCTGAGCATCAACGGCCGACGCACCGATTTGCGGGGTGTGCGTCTGTTTCACGACCGTGCGGGGCGCGGGGGTGTGCTCACCGACCGCGATTTCGACGCCGACCTCGAACTGCTGCGCGACCTGGGTGCCAATGCCGTGCGTTCCGAGGGCGGCCCTCATGCGCCGTATCTCTACGACCGCTGCGACGAGACGGGCGTCGTAGCGTGGGTAGACCTGCCTTTCACGCGTGCGCCATACCTCAGCGACGTCGGATTCTACGATACGGAGCGTTTTCTTGCCGGCGGACGCCGGCAGCTGGACGAAATCATCGCCCAGAACATCAACCACCCGTCGGTGGCCATGTGGGGCATCTTCTCGCTGCTGCGGCCTCACGGCGATGAGGCGCTGGCCTACATACGCGAGCTCAACGCACGCGCCAAGGCGGCCGATGCGTCGCGTCCCACGGTGGCGTGCAGCAACCGCAACGGCGACATAAACTTCATCACCGACCTCATCGTCTGGCAGCAGAACGTGGGCTGGGAGCGGGGCATGTTCAGCGACGTGCGTCTGTGGAACTCGCAGCTGAGCAAGAATTGGAGCCATCTCGCCAGCGGCGCCACATGGGGCGAGGAGGGCGATATCGACGTGCAGGAGGAGAATCCTTCGCGCACCTCGCCGCTCTGCGCTCTGTTTCCCGAGGGGCGTCAGACTGCGCAGCACGAGGAGTACGCCGCGGCGTTGTGCGGCGACACTCTCTTCTGGGGCGTGTGGATTAACTCTCTGGCGGATTATGCGTCGGATCGCCACAGCGACGGGACGGTGAATACGGGTCTTGTGACGGCCGACCGTGCACGCCGCAAGGATGCCTACTATCTCTATCGTGCGCTGTGGAACACCGGGAGCCCGACTCTCCATATCGCGGGCCGCAACCTGCGCCGCCGCTCCGATGCGGAGATGGCGTTGACGGTCTATTCGTCGGCGGGCGAGCCTCTGCTGGTTGTCGGCGGCGACACTGTGGCCGTGCGCGAGGCGTCGGCATGCCGTTACGTCACCGAGCCGCTGCGGTTGGAGGGCCGCACCGTGGTGCGTGCTTCGGCCGGAGATGCGAGCGACGAGGCTGTGTTCATCGCAGGCAGTCCCTTAGTACGCAAATCGAATTCGGGCCTTCGCAAAACAGCAGGTCTGCGAATGAAAGATTCTCGATAAAGGGCATTCGGTCGGCGAATACCTGAACGTAAGGCTCGGCATGGAATGCCGGGTCTTTCGCGTTTTTGGGGCGCAGGTCCAAATCGCCGGGTGCGGCCTCGACGTAGTGCTCCGACACTCGCGGCATGGGGCAGCCGATGCAGTCGAGCATCGTGCGCAGCAGCGCGAGGTCGTACTCCGCGAGCGACTCCCAGCGCTCGGCGTAGAATCGCTCGAAGCGCGGCGCGTAGTGGTCGAAGTAGGGCGACGAGCGATAGTAGGAGACCATGGCCGTCCAGTGCTGGTGCTGCCAGCGTTTGGAGTAGTCGATGCGCATGTCGCGCATGGGCGTGCGCGGACGGTTGGCGCGCTCGACCTGCACGGTGAGCTGCATCGGACCCTCGGGTGCGAGAATCGACGCGCGGTTGCGCTCCGACCGTTTTATGAAGTGTTCGCCCGTGTCGATTATGCAGTCGCCCTGCACGACGCGGGCCATGTATCGCACCGAGGGCAGGTAGCCGGCGGGAAGAATAGTTGCCATTCGGTTAATGTTTTCCGCCGAACCGGCCCAGCAGCCAGCCTGCGACGAATATCACGAGCCAGATGAGCAGCGTGGTGACTTTGCCCATCATCCACACATAGACGTTCGATGCGTAGAAGACGATAAGGAAGAATACGATAAGTACGAGCGCTCCGCCGAGGAGCCATTTTGTCGATGTTTTCATAGTCGTGAATTTTTATTTTCCAGCATCCAAAATTCGTGCAACAGCCTGCGCCAGCCGTTCGGCAGCCTCGTGCGTGCGCCACACGGCGAACGGCTCGCCGACGCGGTTCGATACGGCCCTCACCTCGCAGCAGGGCACCCCGAGCGCCGTGCAGACGGCATATACGGCCGCACCCTCCATGTTCTCCAACTGCGCGCCGGCGGCCGGAGCCTCGGTTCTCGTCGAGGTGTTGGCGACGACTGCGTGCAGCCCTTCTGGCATGAACCCCGCACGGCGCACGGCGGCGAACCGGGCCGGAATCTCGGGCTCTCGCTCCTCCGCGACGGCGTACACCTCGCCGACCTCGGCCGCATCGCCGTAGGCGCCGGCTATTCCGGCCAGCAGAATGCGGTCGGGCCGTTCGTCGCGGATTATTGCGGCCGTGGCGGCGGCAGCGGCGGCCGGCCCGACACCGCAGATGCGTATCGGAGCATGCGGAGCCAGCCGGCGCAGCGGCGCGGCCTCCTGCTCGGTGGGGATGAGTACGACGGTCGTCATGCCGTGTTGTCTATCTGCCTACGACGGCCTCCAACTCGTCGACCGTGACGGGGATTTTTTTGTCGCCTATCATGCGGCATCCGGTCTCGGTGACCAGCAGGTCGTCCTCGATGCGTATTCCTCCGAAGTCGCGGTAGGAGTCCAGACGGTCGTAATCGACGATTCCCTTGTAGCGACCCTCGGCGCGGCACTTGTCGATGAGCGCCGGAATGAAGTATATGCCCGGTTCGTCGGACATCACCGTGCCGGGCTCGACGCGCCACGCGGCGCGGTAGATGCAGGTTGCCGACTCGGCGGCGCGTGCGGCTATCGACGAGAAGTCGAACGAGCGCTCGCCCATCGCCTCGCAGTCGTGCACGTCCATGCCCAGACCGTGTCCGAGGCCGTGCGGCATGAAGAGCGTCATGGCTCCCGACGCCACGGCGTCGTCGGCCGTGCCGCGGACGAGTCCCGCGCCGATAAGGCCTTCGGCCAGCACCCGATACGCTTCGAGGTGTATGTCGCGGTGGTACATCATTCCGGGACGGACGATTTCGGCTATGCGGTCGTGCGCCGCGAGGACTATTTCGTAAATCTCGCGCTGCCTGGCCGAGAAGCGGCCGCCGACGGGGTATGTTCGCGTGTGGTCGGAGCAGTAGTTGGCGAGCGACTCGCCGCCGGCGTCGACCAGCAGCAGGCGTCCGTTTTCGAGCACTCCGTCGGAGTGGAGGTTGTGGAGCGTCTCGCCGTGCTGCGACACTATCGAGGGGAACGACACGCCGAGTCCCATCGACTTGGCTATGCCCTCCATCGCGCCGGCTATCTCGCGCTCGACGACACCCTCGCGGCACATGCTCATGGCCGTCGTGTGCATGGCGTAGCCGATGTGGAACGCGCGTTCGAGCTCCTCGATCTCCTCGGCGCTCTTGCGCTCGCGCATCTCGGCCACGGCCAGCATCAGCTCCACCGACTTGTAGTCGTGCAGCATGGCGGGGCGCACGCCGAGCAGGTCGCAGAGTTGCAGCTTGGTCTCGCCGCGATATGGCGGCAGGTAGTGCACGCGGCGGCCCAGACGTATGGCGTCGGCTATGCGTGCGGCGAGTGCCGCCATGGGGAACGTAGCCGTTACGCCCACTCCGTCGCCCAGCTCGCGCAGCGTGGGCTGCGGGCCCGTCCAGATGATGTCCTCGACGGTGAAGTCGTCGCCGTAGAGCTCCTCGGCGCCCGACTCGGTGTCGATTACGCCCGCGAGCGACGGCACGTTCAGTCCGAAGTAGTAGAGGAACGTCGAGTCCTGACGGAAGTAGTAGGTGTTGTTCGGATAGTTGTTCGGCGCGTCGGTGTTGCCCGGCAGCAGAATTATACCCTTGCCTATGCGGCGGCGCAGCTCTGCGCGTCGTGCGATGTAAGTCTCTTTTGCAAACATGGTATGGTGTGTTTTTTTGTCTCTCTCTTCCGCGATTGTCGTGCGCATATCGCGTGCCGGCATCGTCGCCGGCGCAGCGCTTCGTTTTTGCAAAGATAGGAGTTTTTCGTGTGCGCGGGCAAAAAAACGCATGAATTATTGCGTGAGACGACAAAAAAATCCCGCCGGGGTCGGGGCTATTCGATATCAGGCCTTATTATCGAACAT
>CAMWIG010000160.1 GCA_947174295.1 uncultured Alistipes sp.
GGCATCGCTCGACGCTGCGGCCCATACGTCGGAAATCGAGATGCTCGACGGTGCTCTGGTGGTCAATATCGACGCCGCGCAGGCGGGTGTCGGCGGCACGGACAGTTGGAGCCGCAAGGCCCGCCCCTCGCAGCAGTACCGTCTCACCGGCAAACACTACCGTTACGGATTCATAATCGCTCCGTCGCCGACGGCCGCCGATGCGGCCCGCACGGCCTGCACGGCGGAGTATAAAACCTCACCGAAATGAAACTTCACAAACTTCTTCTCATCCTGCCGGCGGTCTGCTGCATGGCTCTGCACGCCGGAACTGCGTCGGGCAAGAGCCCCGAAATAGGCGCTCAGGTGTTCATCGAGCCCGGGCAGAGCCCCGAGGATATCGACTCTTTCTTCCGCACGCTCCGCGACAGCGGAATGACCGTGGCGCGCATCCGCATGTTCGGGTCGCACATGTATCGAGGCGACGGCAGCTGGGATTTCACGCTCTACGACGAGGCGTTCCGCGCCGCTGAGCGCTACGGAATAAGCCTTTTCGCGACGCTGTTCCCGCCGACCGACGAGCTGACCGACGTGGGCGGGTTCAAGTTCCCCCGCTCGCGCGCCCATCTTCGCGAGGTGGACGGGTACGTTGAGGCCGTGGTCGGACACTTCCGCCACAGCAGCGCGCTGTCGACGTGGGTGTTGCAGAACGAGCCCGGAACGGGCGGCGTGCGTGTTCCGCCGACGGAGCTTTCGCGCGAGATATTCGACCGGTGGCAGAAGTCGCGCCCGCGAAGCGGTTACGACAACGGCTTTCTGAAAGCCGACTTCACGCAGGAGGAGTTCCTGCGCTACTATACCACGTGGTACATGAACCATCTGGCCGAGCTCGTGGCCCGGCTCGACCCCGAGCACGGCCGGCACGTGAATCCCCACCAGATTCTGTCGACGCTGCCCGAGTACGATTTCGTGTCGTACCGCCGGTTTCTGACCTCGTTCGGCGGGTCGTTCCATCTGAGCTGGCACTTCGGCATGTTCGACGAGGCGCGCTATCCGCTCGGCGTGTCGCTCATGTCGGACATCATCCGTTCGGCTGCCGGCGACAAGCCGTTCTGGGTCACCGAGCTGCAAGGCGGCAACGTCACGGCGAGCGGCAACGTGCCGTATTGTCCGACGGCCGCGCATACGGCCCAGTATCTGTGGACGTCCATTGCGGCAGGTGCCGAAGGCGTAATCTTCTGGACGCTGAATCAGCGCGCCGCAGCCATGGAGGCTGGCGAGTGGGGTCTGCTCGACTTCCTGCGACGGCCTTCGGACCGCCTGCGCGAGGCGGGCGCGGTGGCCGGGTGTATCGGTCGTCACGCCGGACGTCTGGACGGCATGCGTCCTGCGCCGGCCCGCGTGACGCTTCTCTACAACACCGAGTCCATACGCATTCAGCGCCGCAATGCCGATGTGCTGCCTTCCGGCGAGGCGGGCCGCAAGGCCGACGCCGTGATGCGTTCGCTCGCCCGCGCCTACGAGGCCATTGCCATGTCTGGCATAACGCCTGCGGTGGAGGATATGGAGCGGTTCGACTGGTCGTGCGCCGAGGGTCGGATGGCCGTTATACCCAATATGGTCTCGCTGCCCTCGTGGTCGTGGCCGCGAATCGCGGAGTTCGTCCGCGGCGGCGGCCGGCTCATCGTGACGGGCCTGAGCGGATTCTACGACGAGAACATGTACTGTCTGTTCATGAACGGGTTCCCGCTGGCGGAGTGTTTCGGAGCCGAGGTGAGCGAGTTCAAGGTGTGCGGCGACAGATTCGTGCTCGACAACGGTCTCTCGGCGCATATGTGGCGCGGTCTGCTCGTGCCGTCGACGGCTGAGGTCGAGACGACGTTCGGCTGCGACGTCGCGGCGGTGCGCAACCGCTACGGCCGCGGCGAGGTGCTGTGGATTCCGTCGCTCGTGGAGCTCGGCGCGGAGAACGACGCCGGGGCCATGTCGGTTTTGGCCGGCTTCTACCGCCGCGAGTGCGCCGATGCCGTGGCTGCGGCCCCCGCATCGTTCGCCGAACCCGTGCCGGGAGTCTTCATGCGCACCATGCTGGGCGGCGACGACATGCTGACTGTGGTGGTCAACAAGCGCGACGATGCGGCCGTCGTTCCGCTGCGGGTCGCAGGCTACGAAGCTCCCGAGGTCATCTACGGCACGGCATCCGTAGTGTCGGATACGCTCACGCTCGGTGCCGATTCGTGCGCCGTCGTGCTGTGGCGCAGGTGCCGATAACACGGATAATGCGCAGCATAACAGCCGTCCGACTCTTCGGACGGCTGTTATGCTGTTTATGGCCTTACGTTGCCGTGCCTAAGCTTTGTCGAGGGCCTGTTCGAGGTCGGCGATAAGGTCGTCCGCATGCTCCGTTCCTATCGAGAGCCGCACGGTAGAGGGGGTGATGTGTTGTGCGGCGAGCTCGGCGGGCGACATCTGCGAGTGGGTGGTGGTGTAGGGGTGTATGACAAGGCTCTTCACGTCGGCGACATTGGCGAGCAGCGAGAATATTTCGAGCGAGTCGATGAAGCGCCATGCAGCCTGCTGGCCTCCGGCGATTTCGAAGGTGAAGATGCTGCCGCCGCCGTTGGGAAAGTAGCGTTCGTAGAGCTCGTGGCACGGGTGGTCGGGCAGCGAGGGGTGGTTGACGCGCAGCACCTTGGGGTGTCGGGAGAGATAGTCTACCGCACGAAGCGCGTTCGCCACGTGGCGCTCCACGCGCAGCGACAGCGTTTCGAGCCCCTGCAACAGAATGAATGCGTTGAACGGCGATATGGCGGCTCCCGTGTCGCGCAGCAGCACGGCGCGGATGCGCGTTACGAATGCTGCCGGTCCGGCGATGTCGGCGAAGACGGCGCCGTGATAACTCGGGTCGGGTTGCGCGAGCGTCGGGAACTTGTCGGCGCGGGCTTTCCAGTCGAATCGGCCGCTGTCGACTATGACGCCGCCGAGACTCGACCCATGGCCGCCGATGAACTTCGTGGCCGAGTGCACCACTATGTCGGCGCCGTGCTCTATGGGGCGTATGAGGAACGGTGTGCCGAACGTGTTGTCGACGATGAACGGAATGCCGTGGCGATGCGCTGCGGCGGCCACGGCGTCGAGGTCGGTGACGTCGGAGTTGGGATTGCCGAAGGTCTCGGCGTAGACGGCCTTCGTCTCCGGTCGTATGGCGGCTTCGAGTGCCGCCGGGTCGTTGACGTCGACGATGGTCGACGCTATTCCGCGTTCGGCCAAAGTGTGGCGGATGAGGTTGAACGAACCGCCGTAGAGATTGTCCGCCGCGACGATATGGTCGCCCGTGCGGAGTATGTTCTCCAAGGCGTAGGTGACGGCCGCGGCGCCTGACGCTACGGCGAGACCTGCCGCGCCGCCTTCGAGTGCGGCCACGCGCTCTTCGAACACCGCCTGCGTGGAGTTGGTGAGCCGTCCGTAGATGTTGCCCGCGTCGCGCAGGCCGAAACGGTCGGCGGCGTGCTGCGCATTGCGGAAGACATACGATGTCGTCTGATATATCGGTACGGCGCGTGCGTCGGTCGCCGGGTCGGGAGTCTCCTGCCCCACGTGGAGTTGGAGTGTTTCGAAGTGGAGATTTTCGCGTTTCATAAAGTAGGATTTTATGCTTGCAAAGGTATGGTATGTCGAGTATTTATTTGAGAATTTTTGCGAAATACGGAATAAATATCTAAATTGGCGGTATATTATGGAAAAATAGTATCGCCGGCCCGGCGAAAACGGCCCTCCGGCGGAATAACCTTACTTTTATGGAAACACTCGACAGAACGGATATACGCATCTTGCAGACCTTGCAGGAGAATGCGCGGCTGACGACCAAGGAGCTCGCGGCGCGGGTCAATCTCTCGACCACGCCGGTGTTCGAGCGGTTGCGCCGCTTGGAGAGGGGTGGTTATATAAAGAAGTATGTCGCGGTGCTCGATGCCGGAAAGCTCAACCGCGGATTCGTGGTGTTTTGCAGCGTGAAGCTGCGGCGGCTCAACTACGACATAGCTGCCGAATTCACCGATATCGTGCGCGGTATTCCCGAGGTGACCGAGTGCTACAACATATCCGGCGAGTACGACTATCTGCTGAAAATCCATGCTCCCGACATGAAATACTACCAGGCCTTCATCCTGAACGTGCTGGGGCGCATCGAGAGTCTCGGGTCGCTGACCAGTACGTTCGTCATGGACGAGGTGAAGCACGATTACGGAGTGCCGTTGTGACATGCAAAAGGCCGCACTCCGGTAATGGAGTGCGGCCTTTTGAGTTGCTGCGGAGCTTAGATGAAGGGAATCTTCACCACCTCGGCGCGGATGAGACGGTCGCGGATGATGACCGCTATTTCGGTGCCGGTCTTTGCGTATGCCGCATCGACGTAGCCCATGCCGATGCCGACTTTCAGGCAGGGGGACATGGTTCCCGAGGTGACGTGGCCGATTTCGGTTCCGTCGGTTGCGGCGAGTTTGTACTCGTGGCGCGGAATACCGCGGTCTATCATGCGGAAGCCCACCAGCTTGCGCTTCACACCCTCGGCTTTCAGACGCTCCATGTATTCGCGGTCGATGAACTCCTTGCCCTCGGCGAACTTGGTAATCCAGCCCAGTCCAGCCTCTACGGGCGACGTCGTGTCGTCGATATCGTTGCCGTAGAGGCAGAATCCCATTTCCAGACGCAGCGTGTCGCGGGCGCCCAGACCGATGTTCTGCAACCCGAACTCCTCGCCGGCCTGCCACAGAGCCGCCCACAGACGGTCGGCATCCTCGTTGGCGGCGTATATCTCGCAGCCGCCCGCACCCGTGTAGCCCGTGATGGAGAGTATGGCGTCGCAGCCTGCGACCTTCATCTTGCGGAAGGTGTAGTACTCCATCTCCTCGACCGGCTCGTCGCACATCTTCTGCACGATTTTCATGGCCAGAGGACCCTGCACGGCGAGCTGGCAGATTTCATCCGAGGCGTTGTACAGCTCCTTGCCGGCCTCCATGCCGAGCTTGGCGCCCTCGGCGCAGATATGCGC
>CAMWIG010000161.1 GCA_947174295.1 uncultured Alistipes sp.
AAGTTTACTTGCATTTTGCCGAGCGGGAGTATCTGAGGTGACAGCGAAGTGCGAATAAACCGAGAGAAAAAAGCAATCCTGCTTGCTTTTTCTCCGAGGCGTAGTATCTTTGCAGCGCCCGAGGCGGGCAGGTGGTGCGGCGGCCCTTTTCGGACGGCAGGTGCCGGGGCCGCGGCGCCCTATTATATTTAAGGTAAACTTCAAATCATGACATGGAATGAAAAAGATTACGATTCTTCTGTCGGCTCTGCTCGCATTTGCGGCATGCTCCGACGACAATAACGGCGGTCAAAAGAGCGTGGAGCTGGAATACGTGACCTTCGAAGACGGCACGTTGACAGACTTGCACGGAGCGACGGTCGTTCCCGGCGACATCTCGATTCGGGGATATATCGCAGGCGACTACTCGGGAGTGTTCTGGGGAGCGGAGTATGCCGAGGAGGTGCCGTTCACCGGCTACGACGGCTCTACGGGCGTGTATTCGCTCTTCGACGGACTGCTCTTCTCGACGGCCGACGGAACGGTGAAATTCGGTTCGTACTACACCGACGGCCGCAACTGGGGTATGATATCCGACGTGTGGAACGGTTTCGTCGTGTCGAAGAATTTCGACGACTCGGCCGTGGAGTTCGACTATTCGACCCAGTTCTCGGCGTGGGCCGCTGCGGGTGCGCGCGGCAGCGAAACGTTCCTCGTGGGCTTCCACTCCGAGTACGGAACCTACGGAGCGCCGACCGTTGAGTTCGCCGAACCGCGTGTGGTCGACCATCTCTACATGGCCAATTCGACGCTCGTGCATACTTACAGCACGCAGAATCCCGATATCTCCGTGGCGACGCTGAGCGTCGTAATCCGCGGACAGCGTCGCGACGGCGACGGATATGCCGATGTTTACACCCGTGAGGTGCCGCTCATCGACGCTGCGGGCGACAAGGTGTCGGCATGGGTGAAGGTGGCTCTTGCCGCCGAGCCGGTGGAGCGTCTCGTATTCTCGGTCGACAGCAACGACAGCAACGAGTACGGACTGCTCATCCCCGGATACTTCTGCATCGACGAGATTGCGCTCGTGAAGTAGTCCCGTCCGGCAATCGCGTAAACTTGCGCCCCGACATTTCGAAATGTCGGGGCGCAAATTTTCGATGCGTGTCCGTGTCGCCGATTTTGCGGCGGAGTTTGGCGGTTCGAATAAATTTCGTATTTTTGCACCCGCAACGGTTCTCCGACGGAGGTTTTTCCCGAGGAGATTAAAAGGGAATGCAGTGAAAATCTGCGACAGTTCCCGCTGCTGTGAGTCCCGGGAGGAGATTCGTGGCGCGCATATTCCGATGATTTCCGTTCTGCAACGGAGGATTCGAGATGCGAGCCTTTCATAACCCTCTCCCGAACGGCGAAATCTACGAGCCACTGCCCTCGTGCGAGGGTGGGAAGGCGCGCCGGAGGACGAGTCAGAAGACCTGCCGTGGCGTCCCCCCTCAGGGGGAGACGATGGATGCGCATTGCGGAGAACGATGCAATCGACACTGCGGCCCGCAGCGGCCGTCGGAGTTGCGATTTCGAAGTTTTTTCATGCGTCATACATCACCAGCGAGCGACGGCGTGCCGTCCGTGCGAGACGTAACTATTCGGTAAACGTTAATTTTATAAAAAAACAGTACTATGAAAAAACTTTTTATCGCAACTCTCTTCCTGCTTGCTTTCGTAGCATGTTCCGACAACGACGACAACGGCGGAACTACGAAAAAGGAGCCCGTTTTGGAGTATATCACTTTCGAGGACGGAACGCTGTTCGGTCCCGACGGCGAGGCTGTGGTTCCCGGCCATGCCGACGTGGCGGGTTCGGTGAGCGGCTCTTACGAGAACATCTTCTGGGCGAAGCCCTACGCCGAGGAGGTGACCGAGTACGACGAGTGGTCGGAGGAGGACGTCACCTATTCGAAATTCGACGACCTGCTCTTCTCGACCGCCGACCGCAACGCATGGTTCGGCTCCTACTATTCCGACGGCCGCAACTGGGGAATGGTGTTCGACACGTGGAACGGTTTCGCCGTGTCGAAGAACTGCAATAATACGGCCGGGACGATGAACTACGACGACCAGTTCTCCGTGTGGGCCGCATCGGGCGCACGCGGCAGCGAATCGTTCCTCGCAGCCTACTGCTCGACTTTCGGCGGCACGTACTCCGTTCCGACAATCGAATTCGCGCAGGCATGCAAGGTCGATCACCTCTACGTCGCCAACTCGACGGTTACCTATTGCTACGCTTCGGATGCGACCGAGTATAAGCTGGTTATCACGGGCTACCGCGCCGGCGAGGAGACGGGCCGGGTCGAGGTCGCTCTTCTGTCGGCCGAGGGCAATGTTGCCGACTGGACTAAGGTGATGCTCTTCGAGCAGGAGGTCGACAAGCTCGTCTTCACTACCGAGAGCGACGATGCGATGTGCCCGACATACTTCTGCGTAGACGAAATCGCCGTCGTGAAGTAACGGAAACGCGAACGATTTAGAGATTGGATATTGCGGAGACTATCCTCGGCGGACATCGTCCGCCGGGGATAGTCCGCTTTTTTCCGGCGGTCGTGGCCGCCGTTGCAAAACATTATGGCGTCCCGAGAGAGGGACGCCATATGTTTTCCGCAGCGCCGCCGGGCATCTGCGACGCCAGGCGCGGTGCGTATGTATCGGATTACAGACGGGCTTTGATTGCCTTCGACTCCTCTTCGTAGCCGGGCTTGTCGAGAAGAGCGAACATGTTCTTCTTGTAAGCCTCGACGCCGGGCTGGTCGAACGGATTGACACCCAGAATGTAGCCGCTGATGCCGCACGCCTTCTCGAAGAAGTAGAGCAGCGCGCCGACGGCGTACTCTCCGATAGCGGGAATCTCGATGCGGATGTTGGGCACGCCGCCGTCGACGTGAGCCAGCTGCACGCCGAGCTCGGCCATGCGGTTGACCTCCGAGATGCGCTTGCCGGCCATGAAGTTCAGACCGTCGAGGTTCTCGTCGTCGGCCTCGACTACTATCTTGCAGGCGGGCTCGCCTACCGAGATGACCGTCTCGAAGAGCGTGCGCTCGCCCTGCTGGATATACTGGCCCATGGAGTGGAGGTCGGCCGTGAGCGTCACGCTCGCGGGGAAGATTCCCTTGCCGTCCTTGCCCTCGCTCTCGCCGTAGAGCTGCTTCCACCACTCGGCGATGTACTGCAATTTGGGCTCGTAGGAGGCCAGAATCTCGATCTTCTTGCCCTCCTTGTAGAGTGCGTTGCGCACGGCGGCATATATTGCGGCGGGGTTCTCGTCGAAAGCCGTGCCGTCGGCCGTAGCGCGCTCCATGTCCTGCGCGCCGCGAACCAGCTCGGCGATGTCGACGCCGGCGGCGGCCAGCGGGAGCAGACCTACGGGAGTCAGTACCGAGAAGCGTCCGCCCACGTCGTCGGGAATGACGAAGGTCGGGTAGCCCTCCTTGGTGGCGAGGGTCTTCAATGCGCCGCGTGCGCGGTCGGTGATGGCTACGATGCGCTCGGCGGCTTCGGCCTTGCCGTAGCGCTTCTCGATTTCGGCCTTCACGATGCGGAATGCGATGGCCGGCTCGGTCGTCGTGCCCGACTTCGAGATTACGATGGCGGCTATCGAGTAGTCCTTCACGGCGTCGAGCAGCTCGCAGGTGTAGTCCTCCGAGATGTTCTGTCCGGCGAAGACGATTACTGGCTCCTTGCGGTCGCGGCGCAGGAGATTGAACGAGTTGCTCATGGCCTCGACAACGGCCTTGGCGCCGAGATACGAACCTCCGATACCGATGCAGATGATGACCTCGGCCTTCTCTTTGAGCTTCGAGGCCTGAGCGTTCAGAGCCTCGATGTCGGCCGCCGAAATCGACGTCGGGAGGTTGACCCAGCCCAGAAAATCATTGCCTGCGCCCTGCTTGCTGTGCAGCAGCGCGTTGGCTGCGAGAGCCTCCGCCTTCATGGCGTCGGTGACGGTGACACCCGATTTGCGAATGTCGAGTTTGATAGTGTTCATGATTCTTATATTAATTTTAAAGTCAATGCTTTCATGGACTTGCGCGCCGATGCGCCGTTGTAGAGTATGTCGTACACCATCTCCGCTATCGGCATCTCGACCCTGTGCCGCGAGTTGACGTGGCGTATGCAGTCGGCGGCGAAGTAGCCCTCGGCTACCATCGTCATCTCGTTCAGGGCGCTGCGCACCGTACATCCGTGGCCTATGAGAAGCCCCAGGCGGCGGTTGCGGCTGTATGTCGAGTAGCACGTCACCAGCAGGTCGCCCAGATATGCCGAGCGGCGCGTGTCGCGCTCGTCGGGGCAGCTCTCTTCGAGGAAACGGTTCATCTCCATGGCGCAGTTGGCTATCAGCACGGCCACGAAGTTGTCGCCGTAGCCGAGCCCCACGGCTATGCCGACCGAGAGGGCGTAGATGTTTTTCAGTACTGTCGCATACTCTATGCCGTAGAGGTCGGTCGAGCACGACACGCGTATGTAGTCGGTGGCGAGCTTGCCGCCCAGCGTGCGTGCGTTGTCTATGTCGGGACATACGACAGTGAGGTACGACAGACGCCCCAGCGCCACCTCCTCGGCATGCGACGGGCCGGTGACGATGCCTATACGGTCGTCGGAGAGCGAGTAGCTGTCGCGCACGTATTCGACCACGGTCTGGTACTGGTCGGGGACGATGCCCTTGATGGCCGAAACGACGAACTTGTCGGCGAGCGACACTTCGAGCGGCGCGAGGAAAGATTTGAGATAGGCCGACGGCGTGGCGAGAATCACTATGTCGGCCTCTCGCACTACGGCGTTCAGGTCGTCGGAGGGCCGTATTTTCGATGTGTCGAATTCCAAATCTCTGAGATATCGGGCATTGCGGCCCTCGGTGCGAAGCGATTCGAGCACCTCGGGATTGCGGACGTACCATCCCACCGAGGTTTCGTTTGCGCACAGGACCTTGACTATTGCGGGCGCGCAGCTGCCGTAG
>CAMWIG010000162.1 GCA_947174295.1 uncultured Alistipes sp.
AGGACATAGCCCTCTTTGTTCTTCTCCTCCATAGTGATATTATTTATTAGATTTGTTTTGCTTCTTCGACCGCTGAATGAATTCGTCCACCTCGGATTGCAGGTACATTCTCCTGCGACCGATGGTAAAGCCGACCAGCCTGCCAGTCTCACGGAGCCGCCGCACCTGACGCTCGCTTTGTCTGAGTTTTTCGCATACCTCGGGAAACTCCAGCATAGGGTCGCCCATCAGGACGTTCTGCCGGTGGCGGAGAAGCCGCACGTCTTCCAAAATATCCGTTACGATATTCAGAATCCGCGTAATCTGTTCATTCATGTTCTCGTCCATATTTTGCTAATTTTGATACTGCAAAGATGGAGGAAGAAAAAACGGGCATTATAGAATTTTATATTTTCTATAATCGGGTGTTGATTAGCTGTAATTTAAGTGACAATCAGCTGAAATGGCTGTCAATTTCAATACATATATCAATAATTATATATGAAATATCATTAAGCAATCGTTCCCGATAAACCGAAGGATGAATCGAACGCAGTTCGGACTATGCCGTGAGATAAGAAAAAGACCGACAAAAGACGAACTTTTCAATAAACCGTTGAAAGCATTACAATTTATGTCTGAAATTTTGATTATTAAATAATTATCACTATATTTGCATTGGAAAGTATGGCATCATGTAAAATAGTGCAAATTGCATGTGTGTTATTCGGTGAAATTTTGATTTGATAGCGAATTAAAATTGTAATATACAAGAGGTTGCAGAGGTGATACATATCCCTCTCTCTCCGCTGAAAACTGGCGACTGATTCATAATCAGTCGCTTTTTTGTGCCAGTTCTCCCGGAAATGAATTTTCGTCGTGCGACACAAAAACGCGTCCGCTCTGTGGGTCGCACGTCTCGGCTCGATTCGGCGATTCTCACCATTGTCCGGGGTTGCGGGGCTATCTCGTATTTCCATTTCCTGCCCGGCATAATCTCAGGCCGGTTCGGCTCTGCGGCCGGCCCGTCGGAAACGCCCCCCTATCGGTAATTCTTTATCAGATTGCTGAAATAAGCTATCATGCGGCCGTAATTTTCCAGCGATATGGATTCGTTCTCGTTGTGTATGGTGTTGCGCTCCTGCTCTGTGAGCAGCACAGGCATGAACCGATAGACGTTGGGACTGACCGATTCGTATTTGTAGGCGTCGGTGCCGCCGAGAGTCAGATACGGCGCAACTACGGCAGCAGGATACAATCCGGCGAGCGAACTGCCTATCATCTCGAAGGCGTGCACGTCGTCGGGCGAGATTCGCGACGGCTCCCTTGCCGACAGCTCCTCGATTTCGGTGCGGTACCCATCGCAGAGCATATCGACATGGCGGCGCACCTGCCCGGTCGAGGTGCCGGGCAGCAGTCTGAAATTGACCGTCACCTCCGCCTCCGAAGCAAGTACATTGGGTGCGTCGCTTCCCCGTGCCATCGTTACGGCAGTAGTCGTGCGCACGAGAGCGGCTGTGGCGGGGTTCTTCCCGAACGAGCGCAGCAGCATGCCGCCCAGCAGCCAGCGGTTGGCCACGGCCATACGCCGCGGAAAATCCATCGCTCCTCCTATCCTGTCGAGAAATGCGGCTACGGGTGCGGTCAGCCGCAAAGGCAATTGCTGCTCGTGAAGACGCACCATGATTTCGGCGGCATCGACCAGCGAAGGGTCGGCCGGCGGCATCGAGGAGTGGCCGCCCTGTCCGAATACCGTAATGCGCATCGTGCTGAAACCCTTTTCGGCCGTGCCCACGAGCGCCACGGGCGTGCGTATGCCGCCCAGACCTGGCGCCGCTATGATGCCGCCTTCGTCGTAAACCGCATCGAAGACCATGCCCCGCTCCTTGAAGTATCGCGCGATATCGACCGCACCGTTCTCGCCGCCCGTCTCCTCGTCGAAGCCGAAAGCGAGCCACACGTCCCGCTCCGGCCGGAATCCCTCTTTCAGCAGAGCATCCACGGCTTCGAGAATCGCGAACAGCATGCCCTTCATGTCGAGCGTTCCGCGCCCGTAGATGCGTCCGTCGGCAACAGCACCCGAGAACGGCGGATAGTCCCATCCCGGCAGCGGCGTGTCGGGCGCCGCCGGGTCGTAGTTCATCACCGGTACGACGTCGTAATGCGAGCAGAAGAGTATCGGCCGAAGCGACGGATTGCAGCCAGGCCAGCGCAGCAGCAGTCCGTACCGGTTGACGGTCAGAGTATCGAGACTGGCGTACACCTTCGGATATGCCGACGGGAGGTAGGCTTTGAACGCATCGAACGGATTGTCGGCCGCATCATCGATTGCACTGTTGACCGTCGGAATACGGATACCGCCGGCAAGACGCTCTACGGCACGTTCCGATGGAACAACCGCAGCGGGAGCACTCTGATCGGTCGATATGTCGGGAAACGGGTACGTCGTCGTGCGAATTACGACGACGAGAGACAGCACGACCAGCACAGCTGCAACGGCTCCGATGACAACACCCATGGTTTTCGTACTTTTTTTCATGGCAGACAAACAACAGTTTGTTTTTATCGTGTCGTATTCAAAAAGCCGGCCATCGGGTGCGGTGCCACGTGGAAACCATACGGACGAAACCTCATGCCGTCCTGCGCAGGGCGTCGAACGGACCGCGCGACTGCTACGGAAAACAAAAAACCTTATATATCGGGGATATATAAGGTTTTCGAACTACAACCGATCTCTTTTTCAAGACCCTTTCGAGCTGTTGACGAGGATTGAACTCGTGACCTCTTCCTTACCAAGGAAGTGCTCTACCACTGAGCTACAACAGCAACGTTTCATTAATCGAGCGCACAAAAGTACACAACAAATTTGAAATAACAAAAAAAATCGTAAAAATTTCACAAATATTTTATAACTTTACTTCACAATAATAACTCGAATTCGATGAAACGTATATTGATTGTAGGTGCGGGGGGCCAGATAGGCTCGGAGCTAACGGTTTATTTGAGAAAGATTTACGGCGGTAGCAACGTCGTGGCGACAGATGTCAGAGAGTCGAAGACGCTCGGTGAAGACGGACCGTTCGAGGTGCTCAACGCACTCGACGCCACGAATATGGCGTCGGTAGTCGCACGCCACAAGGTCGACACCATATTCAATCTCGTGGCTCTGCTGTCGGCCGTCGGAGAGCGCAACCCCCAAATGGCATGGGGAGTCAACATGGGTGCACTGATGAACTCGTTGGAGGTGGCGCGCCAGCACCACTGCGCACTCTTCACGCCCAGTTCGATAGGTGCTTTCGGTCCTACGTCGCCGAAGGACAAGACCCCGCAGGATACGATTATGCAGCCGACGACGATATACGGCGTATGCAAGGTGACGGGCGAAATGCTCGGCAACTACTATTACCACAAGTACGGCGTCGATACGCGTTCGGTGCGTTTCCCGGGCATCATCTCCAACGTGACGCTGCCTGGCGGCGGAACGACGGACTATGCCGTCGAGATATACTACGAGGCCGTGCGTAAAGGCCGTTTCACTTGTCCCGTGCCGCCCGACGTATACATGGATATGATATACATGCCCGATGCACTGCGTGCCTGCGTGGAGCTTATGGAGGCCGACCCTACGAAACTCCTCCACCGCAACAGCTTCAATCTGGCGTCGATGAGTTTCACTCCCGAGATAATCTGTGCCGAAATTCGCAAGCGCATGCCAGACTTCACGATGGACTACGACATCGACCCCGTGAAAAAGGAGATTGCCGAGAGCTGGCCCAACTCGTTGGACGACTCGTGCGCCCGCGAGGAGTGGGGATGGCGTCCCGAGTGGGATTTGTCGAGCATGACCGACGACATGTTGGAGGTCATACGCCGCAAGGAGCAGACCGTGGAGGCGTAGTCCCACCGGGAATCAATATCGACGAGTAAGACTTTCTTCGGAAAGTCTTACTTTATTTATACCCCAGGCATGAATACTGACTTCCCATGAGTCGGCTGCACCGTATTTTCGGCATCCGGTCGCAAATGCGGCGTGCCGCATTCCTTTTCAACCCGCATGGACTGCATGTTGCCTGCCGCCGCGGTTAGTCGATGTGCGCACGCATCCGCAACCGGCGGCGTCGCAGGTCGTAAATACAAAGTCGGCTGCCGGCATCAGAGCTGCTCCGCGAGCTCATGAACGCGGACTGCGGTCTCGGCTGCCGGAGACTCTTTCGCCGCAGCGGCCGCATGTCCCGAGGCATCGTGCGCTGACTGCCCGAAAAGAGCCTTGCGCTTTGCCTCGCGACGCTTTTTATTTCTGTGCCTGCACTCCTTCTCCATCTTTTCGAGTTGGGCGGCGATGAACTCGGAACGCAGCTTTTGATAGCAGCTCGTGTCTATACGCATGTAACGATAAAAGCGAGTTATAGTAATCGGCATCAAATCGTCGTTTTTCAAAACAATGTTATAGTAGATAAAAGTCAACGTTTTGCCGTTATTCACAAACGGCTTGGAGAGTCGTTGCAACAACGACGCAGTGTGCATCACATCGAGTCGTTTCGTTTGATTGTTAGACATGTTAATAAGGTTTTAGTCAAAAACAAGTCATGAATTTTGCAAAACCCCGAATTGAAAACAACTGATTTGTCGGTTTTGAACAGACAATTTGTCGCTGCGGCACACCGTGGCGTCCATTCGAGCCTGGTCGGAACGAACTGCGCAGATGGTCTGTATTATGAATTTTTTTCGGATGCGATTGCGATACGGCCGAGGCCTGATTGTCTGAAATCGACGTTACGGCGACGGGCGTCGCACACTGCATCGTATTGGTTGGAATGCGTCGCGGCACGTTCTGGATAATCCGTATTCGAAAGATTGCGAACACCGTGACATCCGCCGGCGTGCAGACTGCATTTTCGGCAGCCGCTGTGTGCGAAATTCCACATTGACGATGCAGACTGTCGTCTGCTGCATCGCCTGCGTTGATTACTGTTTGAC
>CAMWIG010000163.1 GCA_947174295.1 uncultured Alistipes sp.
CGTTCAAGGAGCTCAACATCATCGTCAAGGGCGACGTCGACGGTTCGGTGGAGGCAATGTCGGGTTCGCTCATCAAGCTCTCCAAGGAGACCGTGCAGGTCAACGTCATCCACGCCGCCGTGGGCCAGATTTCGGA
The DNA here is from genome assembly GCA_947174295.1 of uncultured Alistipes sp. Taxonomy (GTDB): domain Bacteria; phylum Bacteroidota; class Bacteroidia; order Bacteroidales; family Rikenellaceae; genus Alistipes. The sequence goes on from CAMWIG010000163.1 coordinate 137, forward strand.
GTCCGACGTACTGCTCGCCGCAGCGTCGAACGCCATTATCGTCGGCTTCCAGGTGCGTCCGTCGGCCGCTGCCCGCAAGGTAGCCGAGAAGGAGGAGATCGAAATCCGACTCTACTCCATCATCTACGACGCCATCAACGATATCAAGGACGCAATCGAGGGCATGCTCGAACCCGTCATGAAGGAGGAGATCGTCTGCTCGGTGGAGGTGCTCGAAACGTTCAAGATTTCGAAGGTCGGAACAGTCGCCGGATGTATCGTCCGCGAGGGCAAGCTGCAACGCTCGACGTCGATACGCGTCATCCGCGACGGTATCGTGGTCTACACCGGCAAGCTGGGCTCGCTGAAACGCTTCAAGGACGACGTGAAGGAGGTTCTCACAGGCCAGGACTGCGGTCTGAACATCGAATCCTACAACGACATCCGCATCGGCGATATCGTCGAGGGATACGAGCAGGTCGAGGTAAAACGCAAATAACGGCAAGCCGGTTCGCAGGCTCTTGCGGTCTGCGAACCGGCGAATGTCGAAAGACGGCAACTAAAATCTAATCTCATAACTTCATACCGATGAAAACCAACATTAAGTTCACAACACCGGAAGAGGCTGTGAAAGTCATCAAGTCGGGTGACCACGTACATCTCAGTTCGGTAGCGTCGGCACCTCAGTGCCTCATCAACGCAATGTGCGAGCGCGGTCGCAGAGGCGAACTGCGCGACGTGCACGTACATCACCTCCACACCGAAGGCCCGGCACCCTACTCCGAGGCCGAGTTCGAGGGTATCTTCCAGCTCGATTCGTTCTTCGTGGGCGCCAACGTCCGCAAGACGACGCAGGCAGGATATGCGGACTACATCCCCATCTTCCTGAGCGAGACGCAGAAGCTCTACCGCTGCGGCGCCGTGCCGTGCAACGTGGCGATGATTCAGGTCTGCCCGCCCGACAAGCACGGCTACGTATCGCTCGGAACATCCGTCGACGCCACGCTGGCGGCCGTCGAGTGCGCCGACCACGTAATCGCCGTCATCAACAAGCACGTTCCCCGCGCATTCGGCCAGGCGATGATTCCCATGTCGAAAATCGACACTTTCGTCGAGGACGACACTCCGCTCATCGAGGCCAAGTTCACCGAGCCCAACGAAATCGAAACCGCAATCGGCAAGCACTGCGCAGCCCTGATCGAGGACGGCGCAACGCTCCAAATGGGTATCGGCGCGATTCCCAATGCCGTGCTGGCTCAGCTGGGCGGCCACAAGAATCTCGGTATCCACACCGAGATGTTCGCCGACGGCGTACTGCCCCTCGTGGAGAAGGGCGTAGTCAACGGCGAGGCCAAGAAGACCGACCCCGGAAAAATCGTATCGACGTTCCTCATGGGTTCGAAGACCGTCTACGACTTCATCGACGACAACCCGGGCGTGCTGATGATGGACGTAGGTTACACCAACGACCCCTACATCATCTCGCAGAACGACCGCATGACCGCCATAAATTCGGCTCTGCAAGTCGACATCACGGGTCAGGTTTCGGCCGATTCGCTCGGCACGAAGTTCTGGTCGGGCGTCGGCGGACAGATCGACTTCGTCTACGGAGCTTCGCTCTCCAAGGGAGGCAAGGCCATCATCGCCATGCCGTCGATTACCAACAAGGGCGTATCGAAGATTACCCCGGTGCTGCTCCCCGGCGCAGGCGTCGTCACCACGCGCAACCACATCCACTGGTTCGTCACCGAAAACGGTGCGGTCGACCTCTACGGAAAGACTCTCCAAGAGCGTGCCCGCCTGATTATATCGGTGGCTCACCCCTCGGCGCAGGAGGAGCTCGACCGCGCGGCATTCGAGCGTTTCGGTTCGCACCACCACTACGTCAAGGGCTACATGGGCAAGAAGTAGACTCCCTGCTCAGCTCAGCTCGCAAATCCGGACACCGCAAGATGTTCGGATTTTTTCGTCGCAGTCACCAAATAATATGACGAACGGGTGCCACAATCCCCACATTTGGGGATTGCCCGAAAGTGCGGGGCAAGGTAATTTTGCACTCTGGAATACCATACAGATATGCGAATTACCGTAAGACATACATATATTATAATAACGCTCTCGCTTCTGGCCCGAGTATTCGCGGTCTCGGCAGCCTCGCCCGGACAAATCGCGGGACGCGTCGTCGACTCCCGCAGCGGAGAGGCCATCTGCGGCGCCGTGGCAGGTATCGAGGGCACCTACCGATGGGCTGTCACCGACCGCGACGGCCGATTTTCGCTCGGCACGGCACCGGCATCGAAGGAGCTGAAACTGTCGGTCTCCTATCTCGGCTACGTGACCCGCAGCGTAATGCTCGACCCGCACGGCGACCTGTCGCACTTGGAGATACGGCTCACCGAGAACACGCTGGCTATCGACGAAGTGGTGGTCACGGCCCGCCGCAAGGCCGAAGAGCCGAGTTCGGCATACGTCATCGAACGCCATGCACTCGACCACTTGCAAATGAGCAACGTAGCCGACGTCGCAGCTCTGCTTCCGGGCGGCAAGACAGTGAATCCCGACCTGACCTCCGACAGCCGCATGTCGCTGCGCACGGGCGGCCAGAGCATCGGCAATGCGGCATTCGGCACGGCCGTCGAAGTCGACGGCGTGCGTCTGAGCGACAACGCCTCGTTCGGGGCGATGAACAGCGTCGGCACGCGCAACATCGCCGTAGCCGACATCGAGTCGGTGGAGATAATCACCGGCGTGCCGTCGGCCGAGTACGGCGACGTGAACAGCGGCATCGTAAAAATCACCACGCGCAAGGGACGCACGCCATGGAACGTGCAGCTGGCCGCCAATCCACGCACCTATCAGGCATCGCTGTCGAAAGGGTTCGACCTGGGCGACGAACGCGGCACGCTCAACGTCGCTGCGGAGTGGACGCGCGCGACACGCAAGCTCGTATCGCCATACACCTCCTACTCGCGCCGCAGCATCTCGCTGGCATACGCCAACACGTTCCGCGGCAAACTGCGTTTCGAGGCCGGCATCACCGGCAACATCGGCGGCATGAAGGCAGAAGACGACCCCGACGCATTCTCGGGAGAGTGGCAGAAAGACCGCGACAACGTACTGCGCGGCAATGCGGCCGTGACATGGCAGCTGAACCGCAGCTGGATTACCAACCTGCGCTTCGACGCCTCGGCGAGCTACCGCGACAACCGTTCGCACGTACACGCATTCAACAGCTACGCATCGCAGCAGCCGGCGGTGCATGCCACCGAAGAGGGGTACTTTCTGGCCGGAAAACTGCCGTTCACCTACTTCTCGGACTGCGTAGTCGACTCGCGCGAAGCCGACTACGCGGCATCGCTCAAATACGAATGGAACCGCGAGTGGAACGACATCGGCAGCCGTCTGAAAGCCGGCGTGCAGTACCGGGCGACGGGCAACGAGGGCCGCGGCGAATACTACCTCGCCCCCGATCTCGCACCGAACGGCTACCGACCGCGCCCCTACGGCGACTACCCCTACATGCACAATCTGTCGGCCTATCTGGAAGAGACGCTCTCGTTTTCAGCGGGAGCGGGCCGCATCTCGCTCACGGCGGGCGCACGACTCGAAAAGCTGCACATACGCAATGCGCAGTACGACCGCACTACCACCGTCTCGCCGCGTCTGAATCTGCGCTGGCAGTTCACCCCCGGCTTCGCCCTGCGCGCGGGCTGGGGCATCACCGAGAAGCTGCCGTCGTACTACATTCTCTATCCGCGGCAGGAGTATCGCGACATACAGACGTTCGGCTTCTCCTACGACAACAACTCGTCATCGTACATCTACTACACGCAGCCCTACACGACGCTTCGCAACCCGGCTCTGCGCTGGCAGCGCAACCGCAACGCCGAGGTTGGCATCGAAGCTACGCTGGGCAAGACCGTAGTCTCGCTCATCGGCTACTTCAACCGCACCCGCAACCCATACCGCTACACCAGTCTCTACACGCCGTTCAGCTACAACTACCTCACGCTGCCCGACGGCTACGCCATGCCGCAGCAGCCGCAGCTGCATGTCGACCGGCAGAACGGAATGGTCTACATCCGCGGCAACGACGAGGAGTACTGGACTCCCATGGAGGTGAAGGTCACCGACCGCACGTTCGCCCGCGAAACGATGCAGGACAACGGCGCGGCGATAGACCGCTACGGCGCAGAGCTCACCGTCGACTTCCCCGAAATACGGCCCATACGCACGCGACTGCGGCTCGACGCATCCTACGGCTACACGTCGTATGTCGACGAATCGCTGTCGTATGCCTACCAGAGCGGCTGGTCGCATCCGACCGAACCCAACCGCTCCTACCCCTACGTCGGCATCTACGCCAACGGAGGCAATGCCTCGACCGTAGCCAACGGCAGGCGCACCCACTCGCTCGACGCCAATCTGACGGCCATAACCCATCTGCCGCAGGCCCGCATCGTGATAACCTGCCGACTCGAAATGTCGCTCGTGAAGCGTTCGCAGAACATATCGCTCCACAACGGCTCGACATACGCGTTCGCCGTCACCGAACAGAGCAATTCGCCCGTCGGCGGCGACATCTACGCCGGCAACTCCTACACGGCCATACGCCCCGTCGCATACGTCGACCTCGACGGCGCGGTTCACCCATTCACCGACCGCGAAGCCGCCGACCCGGCATTCGCCAACCTTATACTCAAATCGAACAACGCCTACACGTTCGCCGCCGACGGCTACGACCCCTATCTGTCGGCGAACATCAGCATAACCAAGGAGATAGGCAATCACGTATCGGTGTCGTTCTTCGCCAACAACTTCACCAATTCACGCC
>CAMWIG010000164.1 GCA_947174295.1 uncultured Alistipes sp.
ACGTGGCTGCTGAACGGCGTGAAGCGATTCATCACCAACGGCGACGGCGACGTGTCGCTGGTGCTGGCCCGCACCGAAGAGGGTACGACCGACGCCCGCGGCCTGTCGATGCTCGTCTACGACAAGCGCGACGGCGGCGTGAAGGTGCGCCGCATTGAGAACAAGCTCGGTATAAAGGGTTCGCCTACGTGCGAGCTCGTGTTCACCAACGCTCCGGCGCAGCTGGTCGGCGATAGAAAGATGGGTCTTATCAAGTACGTGATGTCGCTCATGAACGCCGCACGTCTGGGTATCGGCGCACAGTCGGTGGGTCTCTGCGAGGCCGCCTACCGCGAGGCGCTGAAATACGCCCACGAGCGTGCTCAGTTCGGCAAGCCTATCGTCAAGTTCGCCGCTATCTCCGAGATGCTGTCGAACATGAAGGCCAAGTTGCAGGGCGCCCGCGCACTGCTCTACGAGACTACGCGCTTCGTGGAGATTTACAAGCAGTACACCCATATCTCGCACGAGCGTTCGCTCGAAAGCGGGGAGCGTCAGGAGCAGAAGTACTACAACCGTCTGGCCGACGGCTTCACGCCGCTGTTGAAGCTCTTCTCGTCGGAGTACGCCAACCAGTTGGCATACGACTGCATCCAGATTCACGGCGGTTCGGGCTTCATGAAGGATTACGCCTGCGAGCGTCTCTATCGCGATGCCCGCATCATGAATATCTACGAGGGTACTTCGCAGTTGCAGGTCGTTGCGGCAATCAACGCCGTGACGAAGGGCACGTTCCTCGAACAAATCATGCGCTACGAGGCCGAGAGCTATGTCGACGCCGTGAAGCCGGTCGTGGAGAAGCTCGTCGTGCTGCGCAAGAAGTTCGAGGCCATGGTCGAGCGGGTGGAGACCATCGACAAGGAGCATGCGGGCTACAAGGAGTTCCATGCCCGCCGTCTGGTCGAGACCGCAGGCCACATCATCATCCCCTACCTCCTCGCCCGTCAGGCTGCCGATGTCGAGGAGTACGCACACACCGCGAAGGTCTACGCCAAGCTCTCCGCTGCGAAGATCGAGGAGGCCTACTCCTACATCTTCGATTCGGAGGCCGACGACGTGGAGCTCTTCAAGGTCGTCGAGACCGAGGAGTAATCATGTGTTGCGACACGGTATGCGAAAGTCCCGCCGGTTTAGGCGGGACTTTCCGTTTGAATTAAAATGAGTATATTTGCCGTATGAGACATTTCGTATATGCGTTGATTCTTGCCGCTCTTCTCTGCTCGTGCGGCGGACGGGCGGCTCGCGGGACGCAAGCTCCCGAACAGAGCGTCGCGCCTGCGCGTGCGGAGACGTTCCGTCCCGTGCTTCCGTCGGCCATGATACCGCCCGAGGAGCAGGCCGACTATGCCCGCGAACACTTCTGGGACGAGTTTCGATTCGCCGACTCGGCATATGTCGCTGCGCAGGATTCGGCGGCCATGCTGCAATATTTCGCATTCTATGCTGCGCAGCTTGCGACTGCCGGCGACGCCGGACATATCGCAGCTCTTATGAGTCGTGCCGGAGCGTCGCGACATGCGTTCCGTTATTTCATGGGTATCGCCGAGATGGTTCTGCACGACCCTAATTCTCCGATGCGCAGCGACGAACTCTACATCCCCGTTTTGGAGGCCGCTGCCGCATCGCCGCACCTCGACGAGTACGAGAAGGCAGTGCCGGTGCGTGACCTGCATCTTGCGCAGCAGAATCGCCTGGGCCGGCCGGCCAACGATTTCGCCTATCTCGCCATCGACGGCTCGCGCGGAACGCTCTATGGCCTGCATGCCGAATATACGCTTCTGTTTTTCAGCAATCCCGGATGCCCGATGTGCCGCGATATCCAGCAGTACGCCATGGCCTCGGAGTTTCTGCGCGATATGGTCGCAGCCGGCCGCGTCGCGGTTCTGATGCTTTATCCCGATGAGGATATCGAGGCATGGCGCAGCTATGCCGCCGGAATCCCTGCCGGATGGATTTATGCCCGCGACCCGCAGCAGCGCCTGCGAGACGAGTCGCTCTACGACCTGAAAGCTATTCCGGCGCTCTATCTGCTCGACCGCGAGAAGCGAGTCATCGTAAAGGATGCCTCCGATATGGCTGTCGTGGAGCAGGCTGTCATGGCCTGCGAGAGTGCTCGCTGAGTATAGGTGCAGCTTATCGCGGCATAAATAAATATTATTGGAAATAGTTTTTTCGGTCGTAAAAGTATCGTATATTTGCGGTGCGTAAGAGAGTCGGCCGAATTGGCCGCTGATACGGAAAGAAACACTTTAACACACTTAAATAGACATTATTATGGTAAAGAAATGGCGTTGCACCGTTTGTGGCTATATCCACGAAGGTGCCGAGGCACCCGAGCAGTGCCCTCTGTGCAAGGTAGGCAAGGACAAGTTCGTGGAGGTCGTGGAAGACGGTGCCCTTAACTTCGTTACGGAGCACAAGCTCGGCGACGGCAAGGGTTCGAACGAGGAGCTCTGGCAGGGTCTGCAAGACCACTTCGCAGGCGAGTGCACCGAGGTGGGTATGTATCTTGCGATGAGCCGTCAGGCCGACCGCGAGGGTTATCCCGAGATTGCCGAGGCTTTCAAGCGCTACGCATTCGAGGAGGCCGAGCACGCAGCCAAGTTCGCAGAGCTTATCGGTGAGGTCGTTTGGGACACCAAGACCAACCTCTACAAGCGTATGAATGCCGAGTGCGGCGCATGCGAGGGCAAGATGCACCTTGCCAAGATTGCCAAGGTGCAGAATCTCGACGCTGTGCATGACACCGTACACGAGATGGCAAAGGACGAGGCCCGTCACGGAAAGGGCTTCGAGGGTCTCTACAACCGCTACTTCGGCAAATAGTCCGGGCATCGGTCACAGAACTTCGGCAGGCTTCGCGGCCTGCCTTTTTTTGTACGTATGTCCGGCCCGCGGCTGGCAGCGGATGAAAATGCCGCTTTTCATACTGCCTAAAAATTGCGAATTCCTGATTCGCTTGTCGTCTCTGCTGAAAAAACAGTATGTTATAAACTGTTTAATCATGAGAAATGACGTTGCAGACGAAGCAGGATACTCGGCTTTGGACATCGATATGGTCTATGTGGAGGGCGGAACATTCATGATGGGTGCGCCCGATTCGCCCAATTACCTGCTGCCGGTTGAATACAAGACGACCGCCGGTTCTTCACTGAACCGGCGGCCGTTTCGAAAATATTGTCAGCCGAGAATTACTCCCAGTTGAGAATCTTGTGGAAGTCGAACTCTTCGGGGTTGGCGACGTACTTCTTCGCAGCCTCGTAGTCGGCTTTCGTCACAGCGTTGATGATGTTTTCGAGCACCGACGAGAACTTGTCCGACTTGATGTCGACCAAACGGGGCGGAATCTTGCCCGTCGTGGGGTCCTGCAAATCTTTCAGGTAGAGCGGCGACACGTTGCCCTCGGAGTCGACGAATACCATGCAGCCCGTGTTGCCCTCCGAGAAGAGCTTGTGGACGCCGATACCCAGCTCCGAGCAGTAGGTGAGGTCGTAAGCCGTCGGAGTCTGGCAGCGAATCTCGTAGCCGATTTCCACGGGGCGGCTCTTCACCTTGATGCCGAGCGCCTTCACCTTCTTCTCCAACATCTCGTTGAAGATGTGAGCCTTCGATACCTTGCCCAACTCGGGGTGACCGTGCTCGTCGTAGGAGAAGTTGATGCCGCTCTTCTTAATCTCCTCGTCGCTCAGTGCGTGGAACACACCCTCGGAGATGATTGCGGCACCGTAGTCCATGCCCATGATTTTACGCTTGATAATCGACGATACCACGAGGTTGACGATTTTGTCGACCGTAATTTCGGTCTTGTCGAACATCTCGGGGATGACGATCATCGGGTAGTGGCAGGCCTCGCCGATACCGAATGCGAGGTGTCCGGCCGAACGGCCCATTGCGGCCAGAACGAACCAGTTGCCGCTCGTGCGTGCGTCGACATATACGGCGCGGCCGATGACAGCGCCCTTGTCCTTTGCCGACTCGTAGCCGAACGTCGGAGTGCCGGCGGGCAGCGGAAGGTCGTTGTCGATGGTCTTCGGAACGTGGATGTTGGCGATGGGGTATTTCTTTGCTTCGAGGAACTTGGCGATGCGGTTGGCCGTCGATGCGGTGTCGTCGCCGCCGACCGTCACGAGCAACTTGATGTTGTTCTCGGTGAAGAATTTCAGGTTGAAATTCTCCTCGAAATCCTTGTCCGTCGGCTTGAAACGGCTCATTTGGAGGAACGAACCGCCCTGATTGAATATTCCGTCGGCCATAGGGTAGGTGATGTCCACCGTGTTGGGCTCGGGATTGAACAGACCCGTATAACCCTCGTGCAGACCGATTACGCGGTAGCCGTGGGTGAGGAAAGTTTTGGCAACGCTGCCGACTACGGTGTTCATACCGGGTGCCGGGCCTCCGCCGGTAAGGATAGCAATAGCTTCTTTCATGACGTTTTAGTATTTAGTGATTCAATGTGCCTGTTTTTCGTGCTTTCTTTTTCGCGTCCCAAAATTAATAAAATTTTTTCGAAATCCGCGCATACAGCTCCGGAAAAAGCAAATGTAACTTGACAAATCATGGAGTCGGATGATTGGTTCCCAATATACAGTGAAAACGGCAGGCCGTAAAAAGCCTGCCGATTGTCGTATTGTAGCTAATGAGTCGGATTTATCTTCTGAACGGACGACCGCCGCGGGGCATCTTCATATTGCCGCCGGCGACCATCTTCATCATCTTGCGAGTGTCCTCGAACTGCTTCATCAGACGGTTCACGTCGGCCATGGTCGTTCCCGAGCCCTTGGCGATGCGTTCGCGACGGCGGGCGTTGATGATTTCGGGATTCTCGCGCTCGGCGGGCGTCATCGA
>CAMWIG010000165.1 GCA_947174295.1 uncultured Alistipes sp.
GCTTCACGGCGACGCGCCCTTCGGCTTCGCGGCCGAGTACCTTGTAGATGTTCACTCACGGTGATACTCTCCCACTTCAAGGGCCACGCCATGGGCGGCTTTGGAGGTGCGATAAAGAACATGTCGATAGGCATAGCGTCGGCCGACGGCAAAGCGTGGATTCACTCCGCAGGCAAGACCAAACACGACGTGTGGCACAATCTGCCGCCGCAGGACGATTTTCTGGAATCCATGGCCGAGGCCGCGAAAGCCGTAGCCGACCACTGCGGCGAGCGCATACTCTACATCAGCGTGGCGAACCGTCTCTCCGTGGACTGCGACTGCGACAGCCACCCCGAAGAGCCCAAGATGGGCGACATAGGCATTCTGGCATCGCTCGACCCCGTGGCGCTCGACCGTGCATGCACCGACCTGGTGCGCTCGTCCGACGACCCGGGCAAATCGCATCTCATCGAGCGCATCGACTCGCGCCACGGCATGCACACGCTCGACTACGCCGAACAACTGGGCATGGGCAGCCAGACATACGAACTCATCAAACTGGACTAAACTAAAAACACGACAGAATATGAAAACCGAAACGGTAAAACTCTACACGCTCCGCTACGACCGGATGAAGACATACCTCGTAGCGGCTATCTTCGTCGCAGGCAACATCGCCCTGCCGCAACTCTGCCACACGCTCCGCATGGGAGGACCGACGTGGCTTCCGATATACTTCTTCACCCTCGTCGGCGCCTACAAGTACGGCTGGCGAGCAGGTCTTCTGACGGCCATAGCCTCGCCAGTGCTCAACTCCGTGCTGTTCGGCATGCCGGCCGCAGCCGCCATGCCTGCCATACTGCTCAAATCGGTGCTGCTCGCCGCCGTGGCCGGATTCGCCGCCGCGAAATACCGCCGTGCGTCGCTGCCGCTCCTGGCCGCAGTGGTCGCCGCATACCAGACAGTCGGCACACTGGGCGAATGGGCCATCGTCGGCGACCTCTACGCCGCCATGCAGGACTTCCGCATCGGCATCCCCGGCATGCTGCTGCAAATCTTCGGCGGCTGGGCCGTAATCAACCGCATCATACGCCGATAGTCCACGCCTTAACGAAAAATTCCCCGCCGACCGATTGTCGGCGGGGAATTTTTTGTATGCCGGCCTATCGCTACCCGGGTCAGGCCAGCGCATGACCGCGAAGATTAAAGCCAGTCAAAGATAGGAGCTAAAAGATGATTGACGCGGGGCATATTAAGAGAGTCCGACTCCGGGAAATACACAGAAAAGCCGCAACCCCACAAAAGGAGTCGCGGCTTTCCCGGTCGGTCGGCCCGAGGATTAATCCTCGCGGTCGCCGGTGTTCTTGCTCGGAACGAAATAAGAGTCGTTGTCGGAGTTGTAAACACCCGTCTCGTCGTAGCCGTCGGGCGTGAGAGCCTTAACCTCGTCCTCGGACAGATAGTCCTCGGATGCAAACTCGAAGTCGGCGTAGTCGTTGACCGACAGCTGGTAGGTCGCATAGTCGCGCGCACCGCCCGTAAAGGTGCTCTGCTGCGAATAGATGCCGAAGATTGCGGTAATATTGCCCTTCGCACCGTTGCGAACCGTAGCATGACCTGCGAACTGCGAGTAGCCGCTCGTGCGCACGATATAAATGCCGTGATCCGACGTATAGTGCGTCGCCGTAGCGATGTCGTCGAGATAGGTGAAGCATACCGAACCGTAGAGACATACGTTATTGTGGTTGAACGCCCACTTGTACCACGGCTTGGTAACGACCGGATTGCGGGTGTCGGTATCAATCCAGCTGGGATAGATTTGCTCGTAGGAACCGTTCAGCAGAACGGGATTCTTTTGAGTCGCACCGTTTGCATCCAGATAATTCACACCGGCATAGTAGCACGTCAGACCCTCGAAGCGCACCAGACGGCCGAGATTGGCTTCGAGATTCTGCGAGAACGACGCATAATTATCCTTCGTCACCACGACGATGTCATTGGCGGTCAGTTCGTCGGGCTCGCCGATGAAGACATGCTCGCGCAGACGCGTCGGATTCTCGATGTTGGAGTTGGCGTAGTACTTCTCCTCACCCATGGAGTTGTAGGACGAAGTCGGGCCCTCGCCGATGGAGAGCATCATGCGGTAGTTGCCCAGATAGAGGTCGTCGAGCTTGATGTAGACCCACTGGCCCTGCTTGTACTTCAAGTAGTTGCTGTTGGTGAGCTTGACCTCGATGGCAGCCGTGCCGTCGTAGATGAACAGCGACTTGTAGATGTTGCCCTCGCGGTCGTCCGACAGAACCTTGCCCTTGATGTAGAAGTTGGCAGCCTCGGGCCATGCCGTGATATGGGTGGTCGCAGACTCGGTCGAGCTGAGAGTACCGAACTTAACGGTCTTGGTCGTAGCCCAGTCCTTGTTGGTGCCAGTGCCGGAAATAGGACCGAACTTATCCTTTACGGCCTTGATGCTTACGGGCGTAAGTCCCATATCAGCCATGTCCTGGTCGCCATAAATCTTCGCGGGTGCCGGAGTATCGAAATCGTTATAACAACCGACCGTCAGAACGCCGACGAGTGCTATTGCGAATATTTTAAATATGTTCATATTCATTGTATTTTAAATTGTCGTCAGTATTAGAAACGGAAGTACACGTTGAGATAGTAGGTCGTACCGAGCATGTAGAAATACTTCGAATCGAAACGCTGATAGTAGGTGCCCGACTGCTCGCGCACGCTGTTCAGACGCATCTGCTCGTAACCGCCGGTGCGAATATCCTGATTGTTGAGGATGTTGTTGACCTGCAAGCTGAAACCGAGCGTGTACTTGCGGTGGATATACCAGTTCTTGCCGACGCTCGCGCCAAGCGTGTAGGCCGAGTCGAACTTCTCCTGACTGCGCATCGTGCCGATAGCCATCAGATGCTCCGGCGTCGGATTCTCGACGTAGGGGCGAATGGCGGCAGCCGTGCGATACATCGGGTTCATCGACAGGTAGAGATTGTCGTAGTAGTTGAAGTCCACCGATGCGAACCAGTTCTTCGGGCCGCGGAAGTTAAGACCTACGTTGGCGGCCAGCTGCGGAGTGCTCTCCACGTGCATGCCCTTCCAGCGCACCACATCCTCCAAGACAACCTCGGCACGGTTGTCGACCAGCTGCATGAACTCGGGGTTCGAAGTGTAGGTATAGTCGCCCCAGCTCAGAGCTCCGTTCAGCGACAGACCCATATAGAGGGGAATCTGCACGCCGAGCTCGACACCGTAGTAGCGCTTGTCGATACCGCTCATAGCGAAGTTGGTGAACGACTTCTGCGTATCGTCGTAGAACGAGATGACCTTCGACTGGTCGTCGATTTTGGTGTAGTAACCCGACAGACGGGCCTTGATGTAGGGAAGGTTGAGCGAATAGGTCAGGTCGGCGCCGAACACCTTCTCGGGCGTCAGACCGGGAGTGACCTGATTGCGGGTACGGGCCGAGACGAAAGCCGAATTGAACGTCGGAGCGTTCTGCATGAGGGTTACGTTGGCGCTCAGCTCGTGCGCGCCGGAGAAGCGGTATGCGAAGTTACCCTTGACGTTGTAGGTCAGATAATCCAGCGTCTCCGACTTGCCATAGGAGTCGGTCGGGAAGAGACCCTTCACGAGCTTGCCGTCGCGCCACATGGCCGTGTAGCCGACCTCGCCGCCGATGCCCATCGAGAACCCGCCGATATTCAGACCGTACTGGGCCCACACCTGAGCCGAACGCACGTTGGCGTAGTAGTCGTAAGTAATCTTGTCGCCCTTGCCGGCAGCCTTGGGGTGGCCGTACTTGGCGTAGTACTGAATGTCGTTCTGGAACTTGGTGGGATCCCAGCCCATGTCGCGCAGAGCGAACTTGTCGACGTCGAGCCAATAGTCGCCGCCCAGGAGATCCTTCACCTCGTCGTAGTACTCGGTGCGGTTCACGCGGGCCTTCACACCGCCGAGAATGCGCATGTTGCTGTTGATTTCGTGCGAAATATTAGCCACGAAATTATAGTCCAGCTGGTCGGTATGGCGCTCCTCGATGATGTAGTTCGAACGGGTCTTGCCTTCGAGCGACGGGTCGTCCTTCATGGCTTCGTCGTTGTAACCGAGATAGTTGGTGCGGTACATCTCATCGAAATCGACGCGGCCCGTCCAGTTCTGCGCCGCGAGGAGGCCCTGACGGAACCACTCGTTGCGACCGTCGTTTTCGAGCGCCTGCATACCGCGCTTGAAGAAGTACGAAGGCAGATAGCGGTAGTAGTCGGGACGCGGGTCGGCGCCGTTGTTCCACGTCAGAGCCGAGTAGCCGTTGTAACCGAAGCGGAGCGAAGTGGCGGCCGTAAGGCGCGTGCGCTCCGAGATGTCCCACGTGTAGTTGAGCATCACGATAGGCTCGTGGGTGTTGCGCACACGCGTGTTGCGCAGCTTGCCGCTCTGGTAGCCCACGTTGGGGTTATAGTAGTTGCTGCCGAACAGGTCGTAGGCCTCCTGCGTCGACGCCTGCTGCGCACCGCGCTCGGTGGGAGCGGCCATGACGGTCAGTGCGAGACGGTGGTCGGTGCCGAAGAGCTTCTCGACCGAACCGAAGTAAGCGTAAGCGTTGTAGTACACGCCGTCCACATAGTCGTTGCCGCCCTGACGGGTCGAGAACGAGAACGCATACGACCAACCGTTGTCCAGCTGACCCGAAGCATAGGAGAGCATCAGGCGGAAACGATACATCTGGTTGGCGCTAACGACGCTGGCGCGGAATCCCTTGCGCATCTGCGAAGCGGTGGCGTTGATGTTGGTCTGGCCGCCTATGCCGCCGAGACCCTGCTCGGTCATGGTCAGGCCGGAGACATTGTTCTGGTTGCGCGTAGCGTCGTTCAGACCGCTCCACAACGACCACGG
>CAMWIG010000166.1 GCA_947174295.1 uncultured Alistipes sp.
TTTTAACACAATGGGGAGGGTTTTGGCAAAGTTTTAAAATATTTTTTTTAACGTAACTGACATGCGCTGCCGCCGGGGGGCGCATCGGGCGCCCGCGGCCGTGAGAATCAATAGAGGTTGAAGCGCAGGCCGACGTAGAACTTGCGCCCCATGAGCGGTCCCCACACGGCCGACGAGTTGAACGACCCGGCGAAAGGCGAATCCTCGCCCGGACGGAACTTATGGCCGTCGACCGTAATCGGGTCGTGCTGCATGTAGTCGCCGATGTTCTCGCAGCCGACGTAGATGTCGAACTTGCCGATTTTGTGGCTCACCTGCGCGAAGAATACCGGATAGACGGGCGACATGCGCGCCGCCGACAGGTCGCCGTCGAACGACGGCAGGCGGCACGGGCCGTTGAGCTGCGCCGTGAAGTCGAACGTCCAGCGGCGGAACCGCGTGGCATACTGCAAGTTGAGCAGAGCCTTGTAGCGGCTTATCAGCGGCCGCTCGACAGTCACGTGCTCCACTGCGCCGCCCTCGCCCTCGCGATCGAGAGTGATGGCGCTGTCGGTATAGCGGAAGGTCGCGAATATGTCGAAGCGCTCCAATGGAGTCCACGAGAAGTCGACCTGATAGCTATTGGTGTAGGAACGGCCGTCGTTGCTGTAAATCACGGCGTCGTACACGCCGCCCGCAGGGCCGAACTCCTGGTCGACTATTACCTGATTGTAGAACTGCGTGCGGAAGAAGTCGAAGCTCAGAGTGGCATCCTCGGGGTTCACCAGACCGAACGTCTGCGTGAGGCTGCCGCCGAACGTGAGCGCCTTCTCCTGCAAGTCGAGTCCCCGCGGAAGAACGACGTCCTGCACGAAGCCCGCCCCGACGGAGCCGGCATAGTAGCCGGCCGGCGTGATGCGGCGTCCCGTAGCCAGCACGCCGATATTGTCGGTCAGCGGGTCGGCCGTGCGGTAGCCCATACCGGCCGAAGCACGCAGAATCGTGGAACGAGTGATATCCCACTTTATATGTCCGCGCGGCGTGAGGAAGAAGCGGTCGAGCCACGAATTGTAATCGCCGCGAAGGCCCACCACCAGCGAGAATTTGTCACGCACGGCGTAGGTGTATTCGGCGTAGGCTCCGGCCTCGAACTCCTCGTGGCGCAGGTAGTCGTAGAACTGCGACGTGCCGAGCTCGCCCGCCAGCGGGTATTCGGCCACGCTCTGCGTCGGCTCGTTCCAGAAGCGGTTCGCGAGCGACTGGTCGACCTTGCGCCACTGTCCCGAGAGGCCCACGATGAGCGACGAACGATAGGTGAAATAGTGGCTGTACATGGCGTTGAGCGAGGCGTTGTTCTCGCGAGCGTCGTAATCGTTCAGACCGAAGTACGAGCCCAGGTCGTAGTAGCTGTAATCGGCGACGAAAGCCACGTTGGAACGCATCTCGTCCTGCTCCTGCTCGTCGTAGACGGCATCGCCCACGGGCATTCCGAACTTGACGTAGCCGTTGGCGTAGGTGTTGTCGAGCTTCGAGCCGTAGATGCCGCGCGAGGCCATGTCGTCGCGCATCCACGGGCGGAAGCTCTTCATTCCGCCTACGCGGTCTTCGCGAAGGAACTTCCAGCCCCATCGGAGCTGCGCGCCGTTGTCGGCGGCATAGAGCCACTTGTTGGCCACGTTCACCTGACGCGCCTGGGGAAGGTCGCGGAATCCGTCGCGGTTCTCATCCTCGGAGCGCGTGTCCATCGAACCGTGCAGCAAAATGACCGTCGACAGTTTCTTGTCGCGCGTAACGGGAAGCGCCGTCGAGATGTTGGCCTCGGGGCGCAGCTCGCTGTCGAAGTAGAGGTTGACGAACAGACGCTCGTCGTCGGTGGGCTTGCGATGTTCGAGGTTGATTTGTCCCGTTATGGCCTCGTGCCCCGCCGTGACCGACGATATTCCCTTGGACACCTGTATGGAGTTGAGCCACATGCCCGGCGTGTAGCTCAGGCCGTATGGAGCGCTCAGACCGCGCATGACGGGGCGGTTTTCGTCGAGAATCTGCGTGTAGGTACCGGCAAGGCCCAACATCTTGATTTGACGCGCACCCGATATGGCGTCGCTGTAACCCACGGTCACCGACGCCGAGTTTTCGAACGACTCGGCCAGATTGCAGCACGCCATCTTGCAGAGACCCGCGAACGAAATCATCTCGTTTTTGAGTATTCCGTCGCGCTTGACGAAGTTGCCGCTCTGCGACCCCTCGACGATGACGCTCTCGATTTCGATGCCCTCGTCGCTAAGACGGAAGTCGACGTGCGAGAGTCCCGCGTCGACGCGTATCGTGTCGTTGACATATCCGACGTAGGCCGCCACCAGACGGTCGTAGCCCTTCACGCGGTGCACCGCGAATGCTCCGTTGCCGTCGGTCGACGCACCGACCGTAGTTCCGGCCCAGTAGACCGAAGCGCCGAGCAGAGGTTCGTCGCCCGCACCGCGGACTACGCCCCTGACATCCTGCGCCGCAGCGTGCAGCGACACGCAGGCGCAGAGTATGGAAATAATTGATTTGCTGATTTTCATTTTTTGTTTTTTCCTGTATGTGAACGAATTCGTATTCGGCCGGCGGTCGCATTAACCGCCGGTGCCGGATGATTCAGGCACACACAGGAGGGGCGCGCAGAGCCCGGGACGGGCTCGCGGCAGACCTGACATCGGGCGCAGGAGACAAGTAGGTCTCCGCCGATTCGCAGACCGAAGGAACGGCCGGTGCGGCATCCCATGCTACGGCATCGGCCGTATGCGTCACCGCGCGAAAAGAGTGGTCGCGTTCGCTGTCGGCCGTATAGAGGGCCGTCGATGTCGAATGGTCGTGGTCGCAGCATACGCCCGAGATTTCGGGAAGCGAAGCCTCGTCGTACTTTGCGGTATGGGAACACGGGCCGACATGGCAACAGCCGCCCGTGCAGTAATGCGAATGTTCGCCGTGGCGGTGGGTATGTACGCAGTCGCAGTTCAGAACGACGCACACCGCCCCCACTATCGACAGCAGATATATCGACAGCAGCGACAGAGCGGTTATTTTACGCACGTTCCTCATAAGCGAATCACTCCTCCACCAGGTTGCACGAACGAAGTTTTTCGACCCATGCTCCGGCGTCGCGGACGGCGGTCTCGGCATCGACGTCGTAGGAGGAGGTCAGCAATCCGGCGACATCCTCCACCGAGAAGTCGCGTCCCGAGAGTTCGTTCCACAGAAACAGCGACGTGGAGTTGAGCGAAATGATTTTGGTCATGTCGGCACCGCAGCGGCCCTGAACGATGACCACGTGTTCGCCGGCCATCTCGCGCACCTTATATTGATTGCGAATCTTCATAATCGTAGCATATTCGATGCAAATGTACGAAAAATTTCGGATAAACGCACCACCCGCCGTCACGAAAAGATTTCCGCACGCCGCAAACCGGCCGGCACGCGCACAGCGGGCTGCCCGCAGGAAGAGGGTTCGCAAAACGGCGGGCCGTTCGTCTCAGCGAACGGCCCGCACGTAATTCTATCTGAACGACAGACATTCTACCCCGCCGGGAGCGAGCTCCGCACGCCGCTCCGAGTCGCGCCAGCGAACGGTGCACGCACCGCCCGAGGCGCTCGACACCTCGACCCGCACCGGCACGCCTCCGCGCCACTCAATGCCGACTTCGAATCCTCCGCGGACCCGCAGTCCGCGCACCTCGCCGTCGGCCCACGCCGCCGGAAGAGCCGGAAGCAGCTCTATCGCGCCGCGATGACTCTGCACGAGCATCTCGGCGATGCCGGCCGCAGCGCCGAAGTTGCCGTCGATCTGGAACGGCAGAGCGTTTAACAGATTGCGGTAAACGCCGCCCTCCTTCGGATTGTCGGCCGTCGGGTCGACGTAATGCAGCAGGTTGCCGAGCGTCGCACCGGCGCGCTCCCCGTCGCCGAGACGCGCCCAGAGCGCCGTTTTCCACGCCATGCTCCATCCCGTAGCGCCGTCGCCGCGTCCGAGCAGCGATTCGCGGGCCGCGGCGAATACTTCGGGGGTCTCGGGCGTGATGTCGGCGCCGGGATAGAGGCCGAACAGATGCGACACGTGACGGTGCTGCGGTTCGAACTCCCCGTACTCGCAATCCCATTCGAGCAGGCGGCCGTCGGAACCGATGCGATAGCCGCGCAGATGCGGCAGAGCACGCCGCAGCGTATCGGCCAACGGGTCGGCGATGCCGAGCGTATCGGCCGCAGCGACCGTGCGTTCGAACAGATGGCGCACGAGCGCCATATCCATCGTCGGACCAGGGCAGACCGATGCCTCGCGTCCGTCGGGCATGATGAAGTGGTTCTCGGGCGACGTGCCGACGGGAGTCGTCAGCTCGCCCCGCCCGTCCTCCGCGAGCCACCCGGCGCAGAAGCGCGCCGAACCGGCCATGAGCGGATAGTGGCGGCGCAGGAAATCGCGGTCGCCCGTATAGAGGAAATGTTCCCATATGTGGTTGCAGAGCCACGGGCCGGACATGTTCCAGAAAAACCAGTAGACGAATCCGTCGCTGGGATATCCCTCGCGCCATATCGACACGTTGTGGTGAATCGTCCAGCCGTCGAGTCCGTACATGTCGCGCGCCACGCGGCGGCCGTTCTCGGCAATCTCGCCGATGAAGCGGAACAGCGGAGCATGACACTCCGGCAGGGCCGCGACCTCGGCGGGCCAGTAGTTCATTTCGAGGTTTATATTGAGCGTGTAGCCCGAGTTCCACGGCGGAATTACACGCTCGTTCCACAACCCCTGCAAATTGAGCGGCTGGGAGTCTTCGCGCGAACCCGATATCATCAGGT
>CAMWIG010000167.1 GCA_947174295.1 uncultured Alistipes sp.
TCGTCGCAGATGGTCGTTGAAGAGCTCCAAGTCGATGGCTTCGAGCGCCTCGTAGTCGTAGTCGCCGTTCTCGTCGAGCGGGGTTTTGTCGCGGTCGACGAAGTAGTCGTCGAGTGAAATCAGAACCGGGTTCATGCCCAAGATGCGGAGCTGTATGCCCAGTCGTTTGGCGAACGTGGTCTTGCCGCTCGACGACGGACCCGAGATGAGCACCAGCCGCGTGCCACGCGCCGAGTTGGCGTCGGCGATGGTGTCGGCAATCGTGGCGAGCTGCTTTTCGTGGAATGCCTCGGCTATCTTTATAAGTTCGCTGCCGTCGCCCGAGAGAACCTTGCCGTTCAGGCGGCCGACGGTCGGTACTCCCATGATGTCGACCCACGACTTGTAGCCGCGGAAGACGTCGAGCATCTTGTCGGCGTGGATGTCGTCTTTGAGCGACGAAGGGTTCTGCCGGTCGGGCAGCATGAGGTAGAGACCGTTGTAGTAGGGGCGCACGTCCACGCGGTCGACGTAGCCGGTCGAGGGGGTGAGCGCTCCGTAGAAATATCCCACGGCGTCGTCCATGGTGTAGAGGTCGCTGTAAAGGCGCGGCCGAGAGTCGAGAAGCGCTATCTTGTCGTCGAAACCGTGCGCGCGGTATATTTCGCGCACCTCGCCAGTCGGACGGCGCGTGCGGGCTATGGGGTAGTCGGCCGCGGCGATTTCGTGAAGGCGCAGGGCGATGGCTTCGGTGTCGGCGGACGAGAGCTCGGGCATGCCCTCGATTTCGCAGTAGAGACCGCTGCCGAGCGAGTGGCGCACGTAGAGCGTGCGGCCCGGGAAGAGGTCGCCGACGGCCTTCTGCAACATGAATATCGCCGTGCGCTGGTAGACGCGGTGACCTTCGGCCTCGGTGATGTCGATCAGACGCACCGTGACGGGCGTGTAGACCTTGTAGCTCAGCTCTTTGATTCGATTGTTGACGTATGCCGCAAGAAAGGGATGCGCGCCGCCGCGCCTGCATTCGAGCGCTATGTCGTGCAGCGTCGTTCCCATCGCTACGTCGTGGGTGCGGGAGTCGTTCTCGCACACTACTTTTATGGTGTCGTTCATATTTTATCGAAAAATACCTTGTAAAGATAAGGATTTATTTTGTAATTTTGGCATATCCAAAACGGTAATTGTATAGTAAAAATTTCGCTATGAAAAGATTCTTTATCCTTTCGTTCTCTCTGCTGCTCTTCGCAGCCGCGTGTTTCGGTGTCGGTTACGGCATCGGCTCTGCCGTGCGGGCCCTGTGGGGCGAACGGACAGTGGTCGTGCTCTCGACGAACGACATTCATGCCAAAATAGATAATTTCCCGCGGCTGGCCGCCGCCGTGGAGATGTGCCGCGATACGGTGCCGACGGTTCTCGTCGATGCCGGAGACCGCTGGACGGGAAATGCCTTCGTCGACCTGGCCGATGAGCCGCGGCGTCCCGTCATCGACCTGATGAACCGTCTGGGGTACGACGTCGGAACGTTCGGCAACCACGAGTTCGATCCCGGGCAGGCCTATCTCGACAGAATGGTGGCGCTGTGCGACTTCCCCGTCGTTTGCGCCAACCTGACGAGCGACACTGCGTCGTTCGTGCAGCCGAAGCCGTATGCCGTCGTCGAGTGCGGCGGCGTGAAGCTCGGTTTTCTGGGCGTGGTGACCAACTACGGACACAACGGCCATCCCGACGGCAACGACGCCTGCTTCGAGGGGCTGACCTTTCCCGACCCGCAGCAGGCCGCTCGCGACTATGCCGCCCGTCTCGCCGCCGAGTGCGACGTGCCGATAGTTCTCTCGCACATGGGCGACGACAAGGATATGGAGCTGGCCGCCTCGACGTCCGCATATCCTCTGGTGATAGGCGGGCACACCCATCGCGAGCTCGACACGCTCGTTAACGGCGTGCGGGTCGTGCAGACGGGCAAAAATCTCAAAAACGTGGGTGTCACGACGCTGCGTTTCCGCGGCCGCCGGCTGAAAAGCGCCGATTACCGCAACGTGCCGCTGGCCGATTATGCCGCCGATCCCGTCTACGATTCGATTGTAGGGGCCATAAAGAGCAATCCCGTGCTGCTGGCGCCGATAGGCACCGTGGCGGCCGATATGGACAAGACGGCGATCGCGGCATTCGAGACGCGAGCCATAGCCGAAGCGACGGGTGCCGACGTGGTGTTCTACCACAACGGCGGAATACGTCTCGACCGTCTGCCTGCGGGCGGTGTCAGCACGGCCGACATCTACGATTTGGAGCCGTTCTCGTCGACGGCCGTAACGGTCGTCATGACACCCGAACAGATGGAGCGCATGATTGTCGCCAAGTACAACGATACGAAGAATGCCAAGGAGTCGCACCGCGTCGACCTCTTCTCCAATGTGCCGTACCATATCGCGGTCGACAGTACGGGCGAGGCGACTGGTGTCGTGTTCGACACTCTCGAACGCGGCCGCGCTTACCGTGTGGCGATGTGCAACTATATTCTGAACAACTACGACGAGGTGGAGTGCCGGGAGGTTTGCCCCGAAGAGATTCTCGTGACGGATATCCTCATAGATTATCTGCGCCGTCATTCTCCCGTGGCGTTTTCCGGCAGGCCGTTGCAGGACGAGTGGCGCGTGACGGAGTGCCGCTGACGCGGACTTTCTGCGATTTGCGTGATTCCCCGCCTGAAAATTTGGTTTTTCGGCGGGGAATCGCTATCTTTGCAGGCCTTGCGTATGTGTGCGAGGCATTATCGAATTAATTAATAACACTTTAACGAGCGATTGTATCGCAAAATTTCCGCAAATGGAAGAAAACAAGGTAGTATCGAACGAGAATTTCGACTGGAATTCGTTCGAGAATGAACTGGGTCTCTACGATCAGCCCAAGGAGCAGATCGGCGAGGCTTATGGTAAGACCCTTTCCAACATCGCAGTAGGCGAGGTAGTAGAGGGTACGGTGGCCGAGGTCGGCAAGCGCGAAGTCGTAGTCAATATCGGTTACAAGAGCGACGGTGTGATTCCCGCCACGGAGTTCCGCTACAACCAGGCCCTCGCCGTAGGCGACAAGGTCGAGGTTTACGTGGAGTCGGTAGAGGATAAGAGCGGCCAGCTCGCCCTGTCGCACAAGAAGGCGCGTCAGCTCAAATCGTGGGATCGTGTGAACGAGGCTCTCAACAACGACGAGATTATCCAGGGTTACGTGAAGTGCCGCACCAAGGGCGGTATGATTGTCGATGTATTCGGCATCGAGGCGTTCCTCCCGGGTTCGCAGATCGACGTGAAGCCCATCCGCGACTACGACGTATACGTAGACAAGACCATGGAGTTCAAGGTCGTGAAAATCAACCAGGAGTTCCGCAACGTGGTGGTTTCGCACAAGGCTCTCATCGAGGCCGAGCTCGAAGCTCAGAAGCAGGTCATCATGTCGCAGCTCGAAAAGGGTCAGATTCTCGAAGGTACCGTCAAGAATATCACCTCCTACGGCGTATTCATCGACCTGGGCGGCGTAGACGGTCTGATTCACATCACCGACCTCTCGTGGGGCCGCGTGAGCCGTCCCGAGGAGATCGTGCAGCTCGACCAGAAGCTCAAAGTCGTTATCATCGACTTCGACGACGCGAAGAAGCGCATCGCTCTGGGTCTGAAACAGCTCACCCCGCATCCGTGGGAGGCTCTCGACCAGAACCTCAAAGTAGGCGACACGGTCAAGGGTAAGGTTGTCGTTATGGCCGACTACGGCGCATTCGTAGAGATTGCTCCGGGTGTCGAGGGTCTGATTCACGTGTCGGAGATGTCGTGGAGCCAGCACCTGCGTTCGGCTCAGGAGTTCATGAAGGTCGGCGACGAGGTCGAGGCCAAGGTTCTCACCCTCGATCGCGAGGAGCGCAAGATGTCGCTCGGCATCAAGCAGCTTACTCCCGACCCGTGGGAGGGCATCGAGACCCGCTACCCCGTAGGTTCGAAGTGCACCGCCAAGGTTCGCAACTTCACCAACTTCGGCGTATTCGTCGAAATCGAGGAGGGTATCGACGGTCTGATTCACATCTCGGACCTCAGCTGGACCAAGAAGGTAAAGCATCCGGGCGAGTTCACCCAGATCGGTGCTCCCATCGAGGTTGTCGTTCTCGAAGTCGACAAGGACAACCGTCGTCTGAGCCTGGGCCACAAGCAGCTCGAAGAGAATCCCTGGAACGGTTTCGAGAACCAGTTCCCGATCGACTCCGTACACGAGGGTACCGTTACCGAGCTGACCGAGAAGGGTTGCGTGGTATCTCTCGGTGAGAACATCGAGGGCTTCTGCCCCGCACGTCAGATGGTCAAGGAGGACGGCACGACCCCGAAGGTGGGCGAGAAGCTCAACTTCAAGATTTTGGAGTTCTCGAAGGCTACCAAGCGCATCACTCTGTCGCACACTCGCCTCTTCGAGGAGAGCCGCCGCGCCGAGGAGAAGGCCGAGAAGGCCGAGCGCCGTGCAGCTGCCGAGGCTACGAAGTCGTCCGTGAAGAAGATTAACGCTTCGGTCGAGAAGACCACTCTCGGCGATATCGCCGGTCTGGCCGAGCTCAAAGCAGCAATGGAGAAGAACGAGAAGTAATCGGCTCGTCTTCCGACGGTCGTTTTTCCGCCCCGGGTGCAGTCCGAATGAGTCGGCTCCGCCCGCAGGCTTCTCGAAAACGGTCGTTGCAGATAGTGTCCGCCGTCCCGCAAGGGGTGGCGGATTTTTTTTGCGTGCGGCCGTTTCGTTTTAGCAGGCCGAGCCGCTCCCTTCCGAATTATGATATCGGGCGT
>CAMWIG010000168.1 GCA_947174295.1 uncultured Alistipes sp.
CTCCAACTCCAAGTTGCCGCGCCGTTCGCAATATCGGCCGATGATGCTCAGGGCTATCGGTTCGTCGTCGATGGCTATGCACTTAATCTTCATGACCTGGCGGTTTTAAGTTCGAGAACCACACGGAACAGACTCTCGCCGACACGCTCTATGACCAGAGTGTGGCGGCCGGGATAGAGCAGCGAAAGCCTGCGGCGGCAGTTTTCGATGCCCATACGCCTGGACTCGCCCCTTTCGCGGGCGAAAACCGTGTTCTCGACCTCGAAACGCAGCATATCGCCGTACTGACGCAAGCAGATGCGAATGAAGCACGGTTCGTTGGACGATATTCCGTATTTGAAGGCATTCTCGACGAAGGTTATCAGCAGCATGGGCGGCACCGGGACAGTGTCGTCATCAATCTCGTGAGAGAAACGAACGTCGGCGAACTCGTTGAGACGGAGCGATTGCAGCTCGATGTACTGGCCGATGTACTCCACCTCCTCGGCAAGCGGTATGAATTCGCGGCTGGCGTTGTTGTAAACGTATTTCGTCAGGTTGATGAAACGCTCCAAAGTCGCCTCCGTACGGTCGGAATGAGTGATGAGAAGCCCGTAGAGCGTATTGAGGGTATTGAACAGAAAATGGGGATTTATCTGTGCCTTGTAGAGCGCGAGCTCGGCCTTGTTGCGCTCGTACTCCACCTCCTCGCGCGCCAGGCGCTGGCGGTAGGCTTCGGTCAGCATGCCGACCGCGCAGCAGAAGATGACGACAACTATGTAGTGCATCCATATCGCCTGCTGGCTCTGCCGAACGCCCCAGACAGGATAGGGAATCGTCGCCATCTGCTGCTGGCGGAGATGATAGAACGGCGACGAGATTTCATAGGACGAAAACAGCAGCGTGACGGCCAGCGAAACGGCTATCGCCGCGACCGCATACGCACGGCTTCGCCCGCAGCGGAACAGCCGGGGAATTATGAAATACTTGTAGACGAAATAGGTCACGTAAAGCCATGCGACGAACAGCCCGAAGAACTCCGGGCATGTTCCCCACCACCGCTCCACCGGAAAAGCGAACATCATCAGCGGCAGAAAGACCGAACAGAAACCGATGTCGATATACAACGAGGCATTCTTCATGATTCGGGGAGCAATCATCGGTGCTGTTCGAACAGCCAGTCCTGCACGCTTTCGATACCGTAGGAGACGAACCACGTGGCACGGTGGCTGCCGCCGGTGAGATGGGTGAAGAGCAGATGGTTGCCCTCGGCGCGCATCTTGTCGGCCTCGGCAGAAAGCTCCTCGGCCGAGAGGGTCATGTCCCACGTGGCCTCCGACACGGCGCTGCCCTGCTCGCGCCACTTCGCGACGGCCTCGCCCTGCAACGCATTCGACGACGCGTCGCCTTCGCACGAAATAATCCATATGTTCTGCCCGGCCAGCGGCCCCATAAGCTCGGGATTCCACTTGCCGGCAACGAGCAGGGCTCCGGCGAAGAGCTCGGGTTCTTTGAGCATCAGCACGATCGAGGACATGCACCCCATCGACTGCCCCGTAGTGTAGATGCGGGCCGGATCGACGGAATAGCGCGTCTGCAACTCTTCGAGCAGCGCTACCGTAGTGTCGAGATGATGACTGTAATTCCAGTTGTCGTCGACCGTAACGACCGGGTACTCGGGCGCCACGACGATGCACTCGTGGCGGGCCTGCGCCTCGGGCTCGGCCCATGAAGTGGCGCCGTTGCCCTGGTAAAGCGTCTGCGTGACCGGGCCGCTCGCAACACCAGCGTCGTGGATGAACAGCACCAGCGGATATCGCTTTTCGGGGTCGTAGTTCTCAGGCAGGTAGATGTTGTAGGGCAGCACCTGACCCGTGTACGGACTCACGAACTCCATCTGGCGGAAATCGTCGGCCACAAGACATACCTCCTCGGTCGAGGCCATCGCTGCGTCGACCGCAGCATAGGTCGCACCGCCGGCCGTTCGGATGTCGGACGTCTGGCGGACGACAGCGCCGCCCGGATATTCGTCGTCGCCGCCCGTACTCCACCCGGCCCGCAATCCGGGCCCGCCCTGCATACGGTCGCGCTCCCGCTTCTTCTCCATGTCGGCCTCGGTCGGCTGCTTGGGCCGGACATTCAGGTCGACCCCGGCTTTCAGCTCGATGACTACGTACTTCCCGTCGGTGCCATGCCCGGCACGCTCGGGTGCGTCGTTGGCATAGACTCGCGTTATCTCCCGCCCCTCGACGGCATAGCTGTCGACGGCAAGGCTTCGGTCGCTGATGTCGTCGTCGTACTCCAAGACGACGGTTTCGACCTTGCGTCCGTCGCCGAACACACGGCTCACGGCCGTGACCGACTTCACGTGCCCGGACGGCACGGAGTCGTTCTGCGCCTGTGCAAGCCCTGCAATCGCGAGCAGAGCACATGCAACAACTGTTATTTTTGCATTCATAATCTATTGAATCGAATATCGCATCATCGTATGCAAAGATACTTCCTTTTTGCGACAAGACGGCACGGGCGGCCGCACCGTTTACCCCCGCATTCGGTCGTTTCGCCACCGAATCGAAAAAAACGCCCCGTGCGATTATCGGGTTATGACTATCTTTATCGCAAACTAATTACCGAAACGAGTCATGACCGTAAAGACATTCATAGACCGCCCGATTCTGTCGGGCGTAATTTCCGTAGCCGTAATCATC
Organism: uncultured Alistipes sp.; assembly: GCA_947174295.1. Classification (GTDB taxonomy): domain Bacteria; phylum Bacteroidota; class Bacteroidia; order Bacteroidales; family Rikenellaceae; genus Alistipes. The sequence goes on from CAMWIG010000168.1 coordinate 2,688, forward strand.
GTAGGACTTATCGGACTGAGCCGGCTGCCCATCGAACAATTCCCCGACATAGCACCTCCCACGGTGCGCGTCAACGCTACCTACACGGGAGCGAACGCCGAGACGGTGATGAAGAGCGTCATCACACCGCTCGAAGAGCAGCTGAACGGCGTCGAAAACATGATGTACATGGTCTCGACCGCCACAAATACGGGAGCGGCGACAATCAACGTCTATTTCAAGCAGGGCACCGACCCCGACATGTCGGTGGTGAACGTGCAGAACCGCGTGGCGTCGGCACAGGGACTGCTGCCCGCCGAAGTAACGAAAGCGGGAGTCACGGTGCGCAAGCGTCAGAACAACATGCTCAAAGCTCTGTCGCTCTACTCGCCCGAGGACGCATACGAGTCGAATTTCCTGACGAACTACATGAAAATAAACATCGAGCCCCGGCTGTCGCGCATTGCCGGCGTGGGCGAGGTGAACATCTTCGGCGCAAGCTACTCGCTGCGCATATGGCTCGACCCGTCGAAGATGGCGCAGCACCGGCTCATGCCCTCGGACATCGCCGCGGTGCTGGCCGAGCAGAATGTCGAATCGCCGACGGGCACGCTGGGCGCCGAATCCGAGAACACATTCCAGTACGTACTCAAATACCGCGGCCGCTACGAGGAGGAGACCGACTATGCCAACATGGTCATCCGTTCGCTGCCCGACGGAAGCCTTCTGCGGCTGGGCGACGTCGCCCGCGTAGAGCTCGGCGCCGAAAACTACAACATGCTCAGCCAGACGAGCGGACATCCAGGCGCCAACTGCATGATGGCTCAGACATCGGGTTCGAACGCCAACGATATAATCAAGGAGATCGACGCCGTGTCGGCCGAAATATCGAAGTCGCTGCCCAAAGGCATGGTGCTGGCCGACATAACGAGCATGAAGGACTTCCTCGACGCCTCGATAGCCAACGTAGTCGAAACGCTCTTCATAGCCATACTGCTGGTCGTGCTGGTGGTATATCTCTTTCTCCACGACCTGCGGGCCACGCTCATTCCCTCGCTGGCAATCATAGTCTCGCTGGTGGGGACGTTCGCATTCATATACATAGTCGGATTCAGTCTCAACCTGCTGACGCTATTCGCTCTGGTGCTTGTCATCGGCACGGTGGTGGACGACAGCATAGTGGTGGTCGAGGCCGTGCAGGCCAAGTTCGACGAGGGGTACGACTCGGCATACCGCGCGACGGTCGACGCCATGGGCGGACTCACCTCGGCTCTGATGACCACGACGATCGTATTCATGGCCGTATTCATCCCGGTGAGCTTCATGGGCGGAACGACCGGCACGTTCTACACGCAGTTCGGTCTGACGATGGCCGTAGCAGTGGCGATATCGCTCCTGAACGCCATGACGCTCAGCCCCGCACTCTGCGCACTAATCATGCGGCCGCGCGCGAACGGAGCCAACGGCGGAACGCCGGGATTCTCCGACCGGCTGCATGCGGCGTTCGACAGTTCGTTCAACCGCATCCGGCAGAAGTATCTGCACGGCGTATTCGTCCTCTTCCGCCACAAAGGAATCGCCGCAGGGAGCATCGTTGCGGTGTGCAGCCTGCTCGTATGGCTGATGAGCATAACCAAGACGGGACTCGTACCGCAGGAGGACATGGGCACGATAAGCGTAAACGTACAGACTTCGCCCGGCAGCAGCATGGAGGAGACCGAGCGCGTGATGGACTGCATAGAGGAGGCCATACGCGACATTCCGCAAATCAGAATATATTCGCGCGTCACGGGAAAGGATGCCCGTCACAACCAGTCGTCATCGGCAGGTTCGTTCTCGATACGTCTGAAAAATTGGAGCGAACGCACCGGGAAAGGCGACGACATAAATTCCGTTATGGAGGAGATGTACCGCCGAACCGACGGCATCAAGGCGGCGCAGATTCGTCTGTCGACCAGCCCGATGATCTCGGGTTACGGACAGAGCGACGGCTTCGAACTATACGTGCAGGACCGCAAGGGAGGCAGCGTGGACGCTCTGCTGCTACATACCCGGGTATTCATCGACGAACTGAA
>CAMWIG010000169.1 GCA_947174295.1 uncultured Alistipes sp.
TCGGGAATTGCCGCGAAGGCGGTAATCGAGACGGCGATCGTTGCCGCCAGCGATATGAAATACTTGTACATCATAACTGTTTATGTGTAAAAAATCACGGCAAAGGTAATAAATTTTGAGCGAATCGGCAGCATGCGATCCGATTATTCATATCCGATAGGTCGAATTATTTGTCAATAAGGACTCGACAGCGCATCGCAGGTCTGATGCCGGGAGACGACCGGCATCGGAAGCCGATTTGCGTGCTACGCGATTATTGGTTACTTTTGCGGCATGAAACAGCGTATATTATTCGTATGCCTCGGCAATATATGCCGCTCCCCGGCGGCCGACGGCATATTGCGACAGATGGTCGAACGGCGGGGATTGACGGAGAGCGTGGAGGTCGACTCCGCCGGCACCTATGCCGGGCATACGGGCGAGTTGCCCGACAGCCGCATGCGAAATGCCGCCTATGCGCGCGGGTACGTGCTGACGCATCGTGCGCGTCAGGTGCGCGAGGAGGATTTCGAGCGGTTCGATATGCTCGTGGCGATGGACGACAGCAATTATCACAACCTTTTCCGTCTTGCGCCGTCGCCCGAGGCACGCGAGAAGATATTCCGCATGTCGGAGTTCTTCACGGCCCATGCCGACTGGTCGCACGTTCCCGACCCATATTACGAGGGTCACGAAGGGTTCGAACTCGTGCTCGACATGCTCGAAGAGGGCTGCGCCGAGATTCTCCGCCGATGCGTCGAGGAGTGACCGCCGGCGTGCTAATGAAAACGGGATGTCCCCTTTGCGGAGGACATCCCGTTTTTATGGAATGGGATGTTTAGAAGTTCAGACCAACGCCCACTCGCCATGTGTTGCGCCACGGGCATGCGCTGCCTGCAAGCAGATAGGAGAAGTCTACCTGCAAGTGCATGAAGCGGATGCCGGCACCTACGGTTCCGTAGTTGTAGCCCTTGCTGTCGGCGACGTGGTAACCGGCGCGGAGCGACAGCAGCTGCATGAGCGTGTACTCGGCGCCGATACCCAGGCCGAAGGTCTTGGTCGTCGAGGGAGCGAAGCGGTAGCCGAGGTCGACGGTTCCCTGCAACGTGTGCGAATCGCGAATCGGTGCGAAGATGGCAGCACCGACGCTCGCACGCATCGGAAGGTCGTAGTTGCCGTCGCCGAACGAGAAGCCCATGTCGGAGAGTTTCAGACCGGCGCTGACCCATGCTCCGTCGAGCATGTTGTTCAGCGGAATCTGCGTGTAGGCTGCCAGGTCGAAGTCGACGGCGCTGTTGGTGAACAGGTCGCCGAACGACGAGTGTATGTAGCGGGCCGTGACCGATACGCCTACATATTTATTAATCATATAGGCATATGCCACGTCGGCCGATACGCTCAGCGGACGGAACGACGCGAAGTCGCCGATGGGCTGGTTGTTCTCGTCCTTGGGGATGAACGGATAGTCGCCGAGCGACGAACCGTCGGCCGTCTCGATTTTGGCCTCGCTGAAAATGCGGGTGCCGAATGCCAGCGAATGCTTGTCGTTGAACGAATAGAAACCGCCGAGCGAATACATGTTCGTGCCGCTCTTGACGTCGTTCATCCACGGAGTGTAGGAGAAGCCTATCTGGAAACGGTTGTAGTCGAAGAGCGATGCCGCAGCGTTGTTGAAGATGGAGTATGCCTCGCCTGATGCGGCGACCGACGCATCGGCCATACCGGCCGTGCGGACGTCGGGATTGACGGTCAGGAACTCTTGGGCGGAAACGGCCGTTGTGCCGAGAAGCAGCGACGCCGTGAGTATGATGATTCTTTTCATTTTCGTAACTCCTTGTGTGTTATTTCTTGATTACGGTTGCCGTAGCCTTGGCGCCGCCGCATACGACGTCGACGAGATACGAACCCGACGAGAGACCCTTGACGTCGACGGTCAGAGGCGAGCCCTCGTTGAACTTGACGTTGGCCGAGAAGACCTCGTAGCCCGTAGAGTTGCGCAGCACGATGCGTCCGTTGCCCGAGTAGTCCGTCTTGATGCAGAGCTTGTCGGTGCAGGGGTTGGGGTAGAAGTCCGCAATCACGGCGTCGACCGACGGATCGGGATTGACCGGATTTTCGGGATTTTCGGGGTCGGTCACTACGGGCGTATAGCCGGTGTGGCTGACGACGGCATTGGCATCGACGAGCTTGCCGAGCTGACCTGCATAGGTGCCGTAGCTTTGGTAGATAGTGCCCTGATAGGAGTCGATGTCGACGCCGGTGTCCGTGAGGAGAATCTTTTTCAGGTCTTCGTTGGTGAAGCCTTGCTTGCCGAAGCGGGATACGATGAGAGCCGCAACGCCCGAGACGTGGGGACATGCCATCGAAGTGCCCTGCATGTAGCCGTAGCCCTGAGTCGTGGAGACGTAGTCGATGGTTTCGTACTCGACCTGTCCGTAAACATTGGTTACGCGGAATCGCTGGCCGTTGTAGAGGTCGGTAGGTATGGTGCTGAGCGTGTAACCCTGTGAATAGGGGATGTCGTAGCTGTACGACGCCCACGCACCGCCGCCCGGAGCTGCGATGTCTACCGTCGAGCCGTAGTTGGTGTACCATGCGGCCTCGTAGTTGCAGGCTATGGACGACACGCTGATGCAGGGCGTATAGCCGGCAGGGTATGCGGCACGTCCGCTGTACTCGTTTCCGGCGGCGAAAATCACGACGCCTCCGGCCATGGGGCCGATCTGCGTTCTGCCGTCGTCCGACATGCCGGCGTATTTGATGAAGTAGTCGATAGCCTCTTTGGTGGGGCGGTCTGCGCTCGACCATGTGGTTTCGGAGTAGGAGCCTGCGTCGTATCCCCAGCTGTTCTGGCAGATTACCGCTCCGTTGTCGGCCGCATACTTGATGGCGTCGGCCGTACCGCGGGAGTCGGCGTTGTATCCGTCGTTGTTGTGGTGGAAGATTTCGCATGTCATAATCTTCACGCCGTCGCCGTTGCCCGTACCTCCTGCAATGCCGGAGATGCCGATGCCGTTGTTGCTGACGGCGGCGATGGTGCCGGCGACGTGGGTGCCGTGGCCGATGCCCCAGGTGACATTCTCGTTATCGGCCACGCAGAAGTTCTTGCCGATGCCCTCCCACATGTTGGCGGCAAGGTCGGGGTGATTGTACTGCACTCCTTCGTCGACAACGGCGACGATGACTTCGGGGCGGCCTGCCGTCTTCTTCCATGCGGGCAGCACGTTGACGTCGGCGCCGCTCACGGCATGCGTGTTGATGCTGCCGTCGTTGTAGAGGTCCCACTGCCCGCCGAACATCGGGTCGTTAAACGGATAGTCGGCCGGTACGGCGCGGGTTTCGGGCGCGATGGAGACGCTCGCTGCGGGAGCCGGTGCGGTGCGGCCGCCGATGCGCTTGATGCGCAGCGGGTTGTTGGCCCACTCGACACCCTCTTCGTTGCGGAGAGCTTCGGCAATCTCCTCGTCGCTGCCCTCGAAGGTTACTATATACCAACGGTCGAGACCGGCCTCGCGGGTACGCTCGGCGCAGCCGTTGTCGGCGAACAGGCGCTCGACCGATACGACCTTGAAGCGGCTGCAAATCTCGTCGAACGATATGTTGCCCGTGGTGAGTTCGCCGCTGCGCGTGCGGGTTACGTTGAGCGCATCGGCTGTTTCACGGTCGAACTTTACCTGAATCTTGCCGCGAACCAGCCCCCGCTCTGCGTAGGAGTCGGTATTCGCGGGAGCGGTAATCTCTTCCGGATCATTCTGGCATCCGACGCTCAGCGCCAGAGCGGCCAGCAACACTAAGTTTCTGAATTTCATGTGACGGTTTGTTTTTTAGGGACTGAAAGGAGGTTCGCGACGAACCTCCTTTCATCCGTTCATATGGTTATAATTAGCAATTCATTGCACCGCAGCAGTGGATTACCTGACCGCTGACGTAGCTCGACATGTCCGAAGCGAGGAACAGGGCGACTTTGGCGACATCCTCGGGAGTGCCGCCGCGGCGCAGGGGAATCTGCTTGTACCAGCTCTCCTTGATTTCGTCGGAGAGCTTGGCGGTCATGTCGGTGATGATGAAGCCCGGAGCGATGCAGTTCGCACGGATGCCGCGCGGACCCATCTCCTTGGCTATCGACTTGGCCAGACCTATCATGCCGGCCTTCGACGCCGAGTAGTTGCATTGTCCGGCATTGCCGCTGACGCCTACGACGGACGACATGTTGATTATCGAGCCGCTCTTCTGGCGCGCCATGACGGGCGTTACGGCGTGTATGAAGTTGAACGCCGATTTGAGGTTCACGGTGAGGACTGCATCCCACTGCGCCTCCGACATGCGCATCATCAGGCCGTCCTTTGTGATGCCGGCGTTGTTCACCAGCACGTCGATGCGGCCGAAATCGGCAACAATCGCGTCGATGACCTTGTGCGTATCGTCGAAGCTCGCCGCGTTGGAGGCGTAGCCCTTGCATTTTACACCCAGAGCCGCAATCTCGGCTTCGGTAGCCTTGCCGTTCTCGTCGATTGCCAAATCGGTGAATGCGACGTCTGCGCCGTTCTTGGCGAATTCCACTGCAATAGCCTTGCCGATACCGCGGGCCGCGCCCGTCACTACGGCAACTTTTCCTTCGAGTAATTTCATAAATTTACTGTGTTTTTATATCGTAAAATATTTTTCGCACGCCAAATATATGGAAAATAATTGGATTTTGTTACCTTTGGGGACTAAAACCAATATAATATATTA
>CAMWIG010000170.1 GCA_947174295.1 uncultured Alistipes sp.
CGCCCCTAAGAGAGGGTCAAGGCTCCCGAGCGGCACCGCATCCCGATGATTTGGACTGGAGGCGCCCTCGCTACCCCCCCCCTTTCAGTTGCCGAATATGCCTCCCAGAGCGATTTGGCGGCCACCCTGCTCGGGCAGATGGGCATCGGGCACTCCGACTTCAAGTTCAGCCGCGACATCTTCGACACGACGCTTCCCAAGTTCGGATACTATGTCTTCAACGACGGCTTCGGCATCGTCGACCCGCACGGCACGACGGTATGGGACAACACCACCGGCGAGTGGCTCTCGCACGGCAACGACCTCGGCGACTACGGCAAGGCCATACTCCAAACCACCTACGACGAAATCGGAGCCATGTAACAAACAATCAGTAATTGTTAATTAGAAATGAGCAATCGGGAGGACAGCCGCCGCGAACTGTCCTCCCGATTCATATATGCAACTGCCTACTGCCATTCGATATCCCGGTCTACGGCCCTGAAATCGCCGGCAGAGCCGGCACTATTCTCATCCAAATCGGGAATCGTCGGAAAATGGTACATTATAGCATCTTCGATATATCGCATGCGATATTCGGCGGGCTCGGCGATGCGGGCTTTCATGTGCTTCTTGACATTCTCCGTCAACAGGACGAACTTCGTCAAAGGCAGGGAGGTGAATGCCGGAATATTGTCCGTAGAAAACGACACCTCAGACCATACGTACAGCATCTGCCTGCCGGATTCCGATGAATCCCGCTGAACCATGCCGTAACTAAAAACGACTGTGCGAATGAATAGTACAAACCGCAGAGGGCCGCGAGGGCGACGGTTCGCGAAAGGGTAAAAAAAAGCGAGGTCAATCGGAGGTATTCGACCCCGAACGAGCACCGTTCACGAGTCTTAGCAGCGCCTTTCGCTGCAACCTGCCGATCTCCTCAACCAACCTAAAACTACTAACCTAAATGAACCTTAAAACTTCACTGCAAAGGTAAGGCGTAATTTTGAATTACGCAAATATTTTAGCAATTATTTAAAGATATTTAACAACAAATTAATATTCCCTCAATACCTCTTCCAGCCAACCATCGCCTAATCAACGACTTGCATCTCGACATCCTGCAAGCGCAAAAACATCGGGAATCCGCCCATCAGTCAGAAAACGACAGCGGCTGCGCCCCCTCACGTGGTCGCAGCCGCCGCAATTGCAGTCGCCGAACGACTTAGAAATACTTCACCGTCTTGCCCTCGATTGCCGAGATGAGGTTGTTCGCGGCCGACGAGGCGCCGATGCGGAACAGGGCCGTATCGAGCCACTCCTTGCCGAGAATCTCCTCGACGATGGTATAGTAGAGCGCAGCATCCTCGGCCGTGCGCACGCCGCCGGCAGCCTTGAAGCCCACCTTGCGGCCCGTCTTCTCGTAGTAGTCGCGGATGGCGCGGCACATCACCACGGCGGCCTCGGGCGTGGCGGCCACGTCGATCTTGCCGGTCGAGGTCTTGATGAAGTCCGTGCCGGCGAACATCGCCAGCAACGACGCCTTGCGGATAAGCTCGGGGGTCTTCAACGCACCCGACTCGATGATGACTTTCAGCACCACGTCCTGCGTCTCGCCGCGCAGTATTTCGACCTCGTTCGCCGCCTCGTCGTATGCACCCGTGAGCATTTTGCCGACGTTCATCACGATGTCGATTTCGTCGGCGCCGTTCTCCACGGCCATGGCCGTTTCGAGAGCCTTCACCTCGATGTAGGTCTGCGACGCGGGGAAACCGCCCGTCACGGAGGTTATGCGCATCGGCGACTCGCCGGCCGCAAGCCCCACGGTCTCGACGAATGCCGGATAGATACATATCGACGCCACGTTGGGTATGTGGGGATACTTATCGTAGAACTCCACGGCCTTGCGGGTAAACTCGGTGACCGACTCCACGGAGTCGTTGCACGAAAGCGTCGTCAGGTCGATGGTCGAGTAACAGAACTTGTAGACCTCGACATTGTGGTTGCGGACGGCCGCTTCGCGAATACGAGCCACCTCTTCGGCTACCTGCGCCTCGGTCTGTGCCGGAGCATACTGCGAAAGATTATTTGCGTATTCCATTATCTGGTATTTTGTAGGTTAATATTTTCAACTGCCATTTGTCATCGCATCGGCCGCGGCACCGCACGGCGTCGGTACGAAGTCAAAGATACGACAAAGTTTCGTAAAAAGCAAAACGGATGCCGTCACAGCACCGCCACGGCATCGGCCACCGACTGCATGAGCCACTTCGGCGTGGAGGTAGCCCCGCAGATGCCGACCGATGCGGCGCCGTCGAACCACTCGGAGCGCAGCTCGGCCGCCTCTTCGATGTTGTAAGTCCGGGGATTGGCCTCGCGGCACACCTCGAACAGCACGCGGCCGTTGCTCGACTTGCGGCCGCAGACGAAGACCACGACGTCGAAACGCTCGGCGAAGCTGCGCAGATGCTGCTCGCGATTCGACACCTGGCGGCATATCGTGTCGTCGATGCGCACCGCCTCAGGGTCGGCCGCCAGCTCCTTCATGCGGCGCCCGAGCGACTCGAACAGAGCGATGCTCTGCGTCGTCTGCGACAGGAAATAGACGGGGCGCGAGAAGTCCACGAGCCGCAAATCGGACTCGTTCTCCACGACCGTCGTCTCGCGCGACACCTGCCCCGCGAGCCCTACGACCTCGGCGTGTCCGCGCTTGCCGAGTATCACGACCTGGCCGCCGACGCGCGCCATCTCGGCATGCGCACGCACGACCCTCTGTTGGAGTTTCGCCACCACGGGGCACGTCGCGTCGATTACGCGTATGCCGAGCTCGGCAGCCCGGCGGTATGTCGTCGGAGGCTCTCCGTGCGCGCGGATGAATAGCTCCCGCCCCGCAATGCCGGCCATTTCGGCATGGGTTATCGTACGCAGTCCGGCCCTCTCCAAGCGCTGCACCTCCATACGGTTGTGCACTATGTCGCCCAGCGAGAACACCTCGCCGCCGACCTCGGCGAGCGCCTTTTCCGCTTCGGTGATGGCTCGCACCACTCCGAAACAAAACCCCGAATTTTCGTCGATTTCTATGTGCATATCTTCGGCTTTATCTGTTCCTGCGCCGGCTTCGGCCCGAACGGTTCCGCCCGGCGATGCCGTTCGCATACGGGTTTCATCGCCGACCGGCCGCCGTTCTCTGGTCGAACAGTCCGAGGAACCACTCCATCTGCTCGTCGACGGTCATCGTGCTGTTGTCGAGCACCACGGCATCGTCGGCCTTGCGCAGCGGCGACACGGCGCGCGTGGTGTCGGCGTGGTCGCGCGCGAGGACGTTGGACAGAATCTCGTCGAACGACACCTCGTCGCCCTTGGCGCGCAGCTCGTCGTAGCGGCGCTGCGCACGTACTTTCGGGTCGGCCGTCATGAAGAGCTTGATTTCGGCGTCGGGGAATACCGTGGTGCCTATGTCGCGGCCGTCCATGACAATGCCGCGGCTGCGGCCCATCGACTGCTGCATGGCCACCAGGCGGCGGCGCACCTCCGCAATCGCGCTCACGGCGCTCACGCAGTTGCTCACCTCGATGGTTCGGATTCGGTTCTCGGCCAAATCGCCGTTGACGTATATGTCGCTCGCCCCGCGCACGGGGTTGAAACGGAAGTCGATGGTTATCTCGTCGAGCAGCGCCTCGACCGCATCTTCGTCGACGACTCCCGAGCGTATCGCTCCGCGGTCGAGAGCGTAGAGCGTCACGGCGCGGTACATCGCGCCGGTGTCGATGAATATGTAGCCGAGACGCGCCGCTATGGCTTTGGCGAATGTGCTTTTGCCGCACGACGAGTAGCCGTCGACGGCGATTATGATTTTCGGGTTCGGATTAGTGCACTCCATTGGGCAGTATGTTGATGAAAGTCGAGAGTATGGTATATATGCCGAGAACGCCGATGACGACTCCCGCCACATGGTTTATCGTAAGCATGTGGCGCGGGCGGAATCGGCGCCGGAAGAGATTCAGCACGAAAGCCAGCAGCGTCCACCAGCCGAGCGACCCGGCGAAGAATCCGCCGATGACGATGAAGCTGCGGACGAACCCCGATATGTCGCGCGCCTCGATGCCCGAGATATTGAACACCGAGAAAAACGCCAACAGATAGGGAATCACCATGATGAAATTCGACAGCGTAAGGCCGAATATCGAGGCGAAATCCTGCCACAGGTTCGTGCGGCCGGCGCGATTCTTACGAATCTGCACCACGGGGTTCTGCGTGAATATGTAGACTCCGACCATGACGACGAATATTCCGCCTATTACGCGCAGGACGCTCTGATGCTGCTGAATCTGAGCCGCGAGCATCGAATAGCACGAGAATGCGACGATAGCCATGAAGGTGTCGGCGCATGCGACTCCGAGTCCCGATATTATTCCCGAGCGGCGGTTTTTGCTCAGCGTCCGCTGGATGCACAGCACGGCCACGGGCCCGACCGTTATCGAGGCGGCCAGCCCGACGCAAATGCTGCGCAGAAGAATCGCTATGAATTCGATACCCATAGTAGTACGTTGTTTCCAACGGGCAAAGATACGAATAAGCGAGGGTAATGCCAAATTTATTTGAGCATTACCGAGCGGGAGTATCTTCGGCGAAGCCAAAGTACGAATAAGTGAGCGCAAAAGCAAGTTTACTTGCATTTTGCCGAACGGGAGTAT
>CAMWIG010000171.1 GCA_947174295.1 uncultured Alistipes sp.
GTCGGCTGGCTGGGCGACATGAGCTCGCTGCGCACGGCGATGCTCTTTCTCGTGATGACCATCGCCTTCATAACCTCAGTGTCGTTCTGGGCCTGCCCGCTCGTAGAGAACCGCACCGTCACGTTCAGCGAACTGTTCAACCGCAAAAAATAATAACATGAAACACACCATTACGGCCGCCGCACTGGCAATCTGCACCGCGGCCGCGGCCCAACAGGCAGAAATACACCTTACAAAGCAGGCCCTGCATCCGCGCTACCGCGAATGGGCCTCACCCGACGGCGGTGTCGCCGTGCACCGCAATCCGCAGCCGCTGCTCTGGCCCGCCGAGGAGGGCGACGCCTTCTACCGCGTGCGCATCTCCGACGATGCGTCGTTTCCCGCCGGCCGCACGACCTGCACGGAGCAGGAGTGGGCGGTCTGCGTTCCCGAACACCTCGCTCCGGGGCACTACTATTGGAGCGTCGAGGCCTACGGCCGCGACTCCGTGCTGCTGCGCACCTCGACGTGCGACTTTACGGTCGACTCCACGGCCCGCGACTTTCGGACGCCGCACGTCGGCCGCTTCGTCGACATGGTCGAGCATATGCCGCACTTCCGGCTCTACGTGCGGCGCGACGCCGTCGACGCATTCCGCCGCCGCGCGAAGACCAATCCCGAGGCGCGGAGCTGGGTGCGCACCGCACGCCGCAATATCGACATGGAGCCCGTGCCGGTAGCTCCGACGCGTCCGCGCGACACCACGGGAATGACGCCATTCGAGAAGCGGCGGATGATAAACTTCATGTACCACAAGTTCGGCGAGGTGGTGAGCGCCCCGGCCGTCGACTTCTCGATAGCCTACCTCATCTCGGGCGAGGAGGACTTCGCGCGCGCCGCCGTGCGCCACGCCCTGCATGTCGCGTCGCTGCCGGTCGACAGCGACGCCACGAGCGAGGACTTCAACCGCTCGGCCATCATGTACGGTCTGGCCGTCGCCTACGACACGGCGGGCGAGCTGATGACCCCCGACGAGCGTGCCGCCGTTCTGGAAGCCGTGCGCGTGCGCGGCGAGTACTTCTACCGCCACTACGTGCGCCACTTCGAGTGCCACTCGATGGACAACCACGTGTGGCAGCACACCTTCCGCAACTTCATGTTCGCGGCCATAGCCACCGCAGGCGACATTCCCGATGCGTCGAAGTGGCTTGCGTTCTGCTATGAGGCATGGCGCGGCCGCTTCCCGATTCTCGGGGGCGACGACGGCGGCTGGCACGACGGCAACAGCTATTTCGAGGCCAATGTCGTGTCGTTCGTCTACGTTCCGTTCGTGCTCTCGCAGCTCACCGGCTCGAACTTCTTCGACCTCGCATGGTACGAGCGCCACCCGCAGTTCCTCGCCTATTCGTTTCCCAAGGACTCCAACGTTCCGACCTTCGGCGACGACTACGACAAGCTCACGACGCCCCCCGCACAGTACATAGCCTACGCCGATGCTCTGGCCCGCGAACTCGGCGACGGCACGGCCCGCTGGTATGCCGACCGTTTGATAGCGGGCGATTCCGAGCGGCTCGGCCGCGCAAAGACGTTCCGTCTCTACCGCATTCTGACCGACAAGGCCGCCGATAGCGTCGAGCCCGCCGCACCCGCCCGCAATACGTCGGTGTGCTTTCCCGATGCCGGTCTGTCGCTCATGCACACCGACCCCGCCGACGCACGGCACGACGCCATGATAGCCTTCATGTCGGTTCCGTTCGGCGCCACGGGACATGCGCATGCCGCGCACAACGGCTTCTCGATAGCCTACGGAGGCCGCACGCTATTCGGCGGCACGGGCTACTACTCCGACTTCAACGACAGCCACACGCTGATGCACTACCGCACGCGCGGACACAACACCGTGCTGGCCGACGGTCTGGCGCAGGTCATAGGCGAGAACGGCTACGGCTGGCTGCCGCGTTTCGTCGACAACGAGGCCATGACCTACACTCTGGGCGATGCGTCGCACGCCTACGACTCCATACGCACGCCGTTCTGGATCGACCGCATGCGTCAGGCGGGCGTGGAGTACACGGCCGAGAACGGATTCGGCGACCCGGGCGTCACCCGCTTCCGCCGCCACATGGTCTTCCTCAAACCCGACATCGTGGTAATCTACGACGAGCTCGCCGCACGCGAGCCCGTGCAGTGGACATGGCTGCTGCACAGCCGCGTAAGTATGGATGCCAGCGGCGAGAACAGCGTCACGGCAGACAACGGGGCCGCACGCTGCACGATGAACCTCTTCACCGACCGAAAGCTCACGGCCGACATCCACGACCGCTTCTTCTCGCCTGCCGTGAACTGGAAAAAACGCTCCGGCCCCGACGGCAAACCGCTCGAATACAAGCCCAACCGCCACGCCGAGTTCTCGACCGAGGGCAAGAGCGCCGCACAGCGCTTCGTCGCCGTGTTCCGCATCGCTCCCGACGGCTGCAAGCCCGCTCGGCTCTCCGTCGACCGCAACGGAACGATAACCGTCGGACGTTGGAGAGTGGAGGCCGAGCTCGACGCCGCACGTCCCGCGCGCCTCGTCATCGACGATCGCCGCGGCAGCGCGCTCTACTACAATACCGACCGTTCGACCGTCGGCGGCAGCACCGTCGTCGTGCACCGCGGCCGAACGACCGAAGCGGTCGACACGCTGCCCGCGTCGCTGCGATAGAGCGCACGGCGAATATTTGTTTTTCCGGGAATTGCGCATTCCGGCCGTCGTTTGCGGTGCGCGGTGCCGGCAGATGCGATTCGATGACGCGTTTGGACCTGTCTTTCGGCGGCATCGTAGATAGAGTACGGCACGAATGGTAATTTTGAATTACGAATTTTGATTTTTGAATTTATTTATTCGTACCTTTACTACTCGAAAACGAGAGGAGATGATGAAATTTTCGAGAAGACAAATATTCGCCATCGCTGCGGCCGCAGCCGCAGCACTATTCACGTCCGCCGAAGCGACGGCGCGAACAGGCAACGGATACTCTTTCAACAAACTCTCCGTGGAGCACGGGCTGTCGCAGAGCACGGTGTTCGCCGTCGCCCAGGATACGCACGGCAACGTGTGGCTCGGCACGGGCGACGGACTGAACCGGTACGACGGCCGTAGCTTCCTGACATTCCATCACCGCCCGGGCGACTCCGCGTCGCTCGCATCGAGCACCGTAGGGTCGATATTCATCGACCGCGAGGGTACGATGTGGGTCGGCACCGACGTCGGGCTTTCGCGTTTCGACTACGCCACCGGCGAATTCGCCAACTTCCGCCTGCCGGGCATCGACATCCACATATTCGACATAGCCGAGACCGATGATTGCGGCCGGCTGGTTCTGGCCACCGACATCGGCGTCGCCCTGTTCGACAAGGCCGCCGAACGGCTCGAAATCAAAACCTACATGACCGACGCCAAGGTGCAGACCCTCTGCGCCGCGGGCGAAGAGACCGTCATCGGCACCTCGAACGGCATGTACCGCTACTCTTCGGCATACGGCACCGTTTCGCGCATCATGCCCGAGCTCGAACACTGCGACATCGCATGCGTGGCTCCGGCATCGAGCGGCGGAGTGTGGGTCGGAACGTTCGGCAACGGACTCTACCTCGTCGACTCGGCGATGAACGTCGCCGCCCACATCAGCGCGGCCGACGGATGCGGGCTCAATTCCGACTACGTGCGC
Source organism: uncultured Alistipes sp. (assembly GCA_947174295.1). Classification (GTDB taxonomy): domain Bacteria; phylum Bacteroidota; class Bacteroidia; order Bacteroidales; family Rikenellaceae; genus Alistipes. Next base: position 3,687 of record CAMWIG010000171.1, read on the forward strand.
GTCGTGAAGGAGGATTCGGCCAGCCGCACGTTATGGATAGGAACGTTCGACGGACTGGCCATCTACGATCTGCGCACCGGGAAGTTCGTCGACGAGCAGGAGATACGCGGCGCAACCGATATCACGCGCAACTCCGTGAGGTCGATATTCACCGACTCCCAGAACGGAGTGTGGATAGGCACCTACTACGGCGGGGTGAACTACTTCCATCCGCTGGCCGGCAAATTCACCGTCATACGGCACGAGGCGGCGCGCAACTCGCTGTCGAGCAACACGGCGAGCTGCATAGTCGAGTCGCCCGACGGCAGCGGATTCTGGATAGGGACCAACGACGGCGGCGTGAACTTCTACGACCGCCGGACTGGCCGCTTCGCATGCTACGACGAACGGCACGGCCTGGCGTCGAACAACGTGAAGTGCATCATGCCCGACGGCGACTGTCTGTGGATAGGCACTCATGCCGGAGGACTGCACCGCTTCGACCTGCGGTCGCACCGCGCCCACAGCTATGCCGTAACGTCGGGAATACCGATAAACAACAGCTGCTACTCGATGCTCGACAACGGCGACGGCACGATTACCGTCGGTTCGCTGTCGGGGCTCTACTGTTTCGACAAGCGGACGGGCCGGCTGTCCGACCACCCGGTGACAGGCATAGAGCGCCGGCTGAGCGTCGAGCAGATACTCGCCATGCACCGCGACTCCCAGCGCCGGATATGGTTCGGAACCAACACGGGCGTATATCTCTACACTCCCCGAACGGCCGAAGTCCGATACATGAGCATCCGCAAGGACGACGTGCAGGTGACCGTCAACTGCATCACCGAGGACTGCGACAAGAACATATGGGTCGGAACCAAGGGGGGGGGAATGGCTCGATTCGACAACCACAGCGGCAGGTTCCATAGCTTTACGACGGTCGCCGGACTGCCGAACGACGTGGTGTACGGCATCGTCGAGGCGGACCTGCAC
>CAMWIG010000172.1 GCA_947174295.1 uncultured Alistipes sp.
CGCCAAACTGGGCCGGATGAAGGCCGAGGAGTATCGCGCCATCGCCATTTTCGTCGTCGTGCTGCTGCTGTGGGCGACCGACAAACAGCACGGAATCAACCAGACGGCAGTCGCTTTCCTCGGCGCCGTGGTGGCTCTGATGCCGCGAATCGGCGTAGTGAAGTGGAACGACGTCGACATACCTTGGCACCTTCTGCTCTTCTCGGCCGGCGCCTATACGCTCGGTGCGGGTCTCGATGCTACGGGCCTGCCGGGCACGATGGTCAACGCGGCGTTCGACGCCATCGGTATCACGGCCGAGACTCCCTACTGGGCGCTCTACATGCTGCTGACGGGCACGATGCTTGCAAGTGCGCTGATATTCCAGTCGAAGACCATGCAGACCCTTATTTTCGTGCCGATAGCCATCGGCGTGGCGCAGAAGTTCGGCTATTCGGTGCTGAGTCTCGCATTCCCAGTGGCGATGCTCGTGGGTCACGTCTACGTGCTGCCCTTCAACAGCAAGCCCGCGGCGCTGCTCTACACGACCAACCAGTACAGTTGGAGCGATACGTTCCGCTTCGGCATCACGATGATGATAATCGCGTGGGGCATGATAATTCTGTGGGGCGAAACCGTCCTGCGCTGGCAGGGTTATACCGAGGGGTTGTTTTTCTGATTGGATTTCCGTATATTCGCGATACGATAAATTCGGTGCGCTATGATCGACATCATGACCAAAATACACGACAGATTCTCCATCGAGTTCAAAGTCGGTTTCGTTACGCGGCGCAAGCTGCGCATGAACGATTTTTCGGTCTACATGTGGATATTCGTGCCGAACAGTCTCGACATCAACCCTGCGACCTACTCCAAGACGCAGTTCTACCGCGACGTGAAGTCGAACGTGCGGCTCATTACGCCGCGCTTTCTTCTTCGCGAAATCGTCGACGGCGACGCGCAGCCTCTGCACAACATCGAGTCGGCGTTCCGCGCCATGGCTTCGCTGCCCTCGCGCACGGCGATTGCCGAGTACGAATATCAGATAAAGATGTTCGTGGCGATATTCAAGAGCTCCATGCGCGACGAGATGAACCACATCCGCCGCAACAACATGCCGGCCGACGTCGACTATCTGTGCCGCAACTACGTGGAGAACGTGCGCCGCATCGGGACGGAATACCGCCGTCTGCGGAATATCGTGAACACACCGACCGTGCCGAACGAGGTGCTGAACTACTTCCGTTTCGGCGACGAGTTCATCAGCGACATCGTCGAGCAGCACACTCTCAAACTCGTGCGGCATCTCGAAGGATTGTCGGCTTCGGCCTATGCGGAGCTCATAGCCGGTCTGGCGCAGCTCATCCGCGACGAGCTGCGCTACCGCGAACTTATGGGCTACGGCACGATGAAACTGGACGACGCGCGCAACAACCGCGATTTGGTGTATCGTCACGGAATACTGAAAAAGTATGTCGAGAGCGACCTCTTCCTGCGTGCTCCGAAGAAGCGCGACGGCGCCATGGTCGAACAGATATATTACAGCATCGCGGCCGGTATGTCGATGATTTTCGCTACGGTCGTGAGCTTCTCGTTCCAGCAGAAGTACGGCAATTTCACCATGCCCCTCTTCATAGCGCTCGTGGTGAGCTACATGCTCAAAGACCGCATAAAGGAGCTCATGCGCTTCTATTTCGCCCACCGCATAGGCAGCAAGTATTTCGACAACAAGGCCACCATAAGCATCAAGGAGCAGCCGATAGGGTGGATGAAGGAGGGCGTCGACTTTCTGTCGGAGAGCAAGGTGCCGCGCGAGGTGATGAACATCCGCAGCCGCTCGCCGCTGCTCGAAGCCGAGAACCGGCTCTCGGACGAGAAGATAATCCTCTACCGCAAGTCGGTGCATATCGACCGCGCCAAGCTCGAACGCAACAACATCTACCGCACCGACGGCATAAACGACATAATCCGTCTGCACGTGAACAGCTTCATCCAGAAGATGGACAATCCGCAGGTGCCGCTCTACGTGCTCGACGACGACAACCGCACGCGCGAGGTGCAGTGCGACAAGTGCTACTTCGTGAACATCGTGTTGCAGTACCAGTACGAGGATACTATCGAGTACAAGCGCTTCCGCATCTCGGTTTCGCGCGCCGGCATCGACTCCATCGACGAGATGAAGTGACGGAACAGACGATTGTAATTGTTTGCGTTGTGAATCGGAACGGAGGGCTCTCCCGCGCGGGAGAGCCCTCCGTCGTATTTTGAGAGTGTCGGTGCTGCACGGCCGATTATGCCGTGCAGGCCGGGACATGGCCGCGGGTCAGGAGTTATAGATTGACGGTCATGTCGTATTCGGCTGCCCGACAATGGCCGATTACCGATTGCTAATTGCTCATTGTCAATTGCTAATTGATATCTACGTATCCGTGCATCACGGCATAAATCGTAAGCCCCGACACCGACTTTATGCCGAGCTTCTCGGATATGTTGCGGCGGTGGGAAATCACAGTCGTCAGCCCGATGTTCAGCCGGTCGGCAATCTCCTTGTTCATCAGTCCCTGCGTTACGAGCACCAGCACTTCGCGTTCGCGCGGGGTGAGGCTCTGCGCCGCCGCGGGTTCTGGCATCCGGAGCCCGCCGTGCATGCCGTGTGCATGCGCGCCGTGGTGCAGCCGCAGGATGTCGCGCACGATTTGCTCTTCGGTGCCGCCGATGTCTATGCGGTGCATGCCGTCCGCATGCGGAGGCTGTACGGACGAGGTGAGCAGTATGGTTTTATGGCGGTTGCGGCCGAAGAACTCGCCGTGCTCGATGAATGTCTGCGAGTCGATGAAGTAGTGGAAGAATCCGTCGGCTCTGGCCTGCTGCACCTCGTCGAACGAGCGCAGCAGGCACACCTCCGCCATGGGGATTATCTTCTCGATAATCGTGCGTAGTCCCAAACCGGTCAGAGTGTTGACGGTGAGGATGGCTATGCGCGGCGCGGCATTATTCATGGTGGTAGGGTTCGTTGTTGAGGATGGTGAACGCCCGGTATATCTGTTCGGCGAATATGGCGCGCACTATCTGGTGCGAGAATGTCATCTTCGAGAGCGACACCTTGGCGTCGGCGCGAGCATAGACCGTCTCCGAGAATCCGTAGGGGCCGCCGATGACCATCACCAGCCGTCGTGTGCCGCTGTTCATGCGCTTCTGCATCCATGCCGCGAACTGCGTGGAGCGGAACTCCTCGCCGCGCTCGTCGAGCAGCGCCACGAAGTCGCCAGGCGCCGTCTGCCGCAGTATGGCCTCGCCTTCGGCCGCCCGCTGCTGCGCTTCGGAGAGACTCTTCGTGTTGCGCAGGTCGGGCAGCACGGTCGTCGAGAACCGGCAATAGCGGTTTATTCGCTTCGAATACTCCGCGACTATCGACTCCACCTCCCGCGAGTCCGTCTTTCCCACCACGACAAGCTCTATGGTCATAGTAAATTTTGAATTTTGAATTCTGAATTTTGAATTACAAAGTCATGTCGCTGTTCCACTCGCCGTCGGCGTCGGAGTAAATCACCGGCCGCGACTTCTCCGCCGATTTCAGCCACTGATAGGCCTTGTACATGCAGTATCCGTTGCCCGAGGGGCCGCCCAGCTCGTAGGCGATGATGCAGGAGTGGTTGCGCGAACGGTAGTACATGCCTTTCACGCGTTCGAGGTATTCGTCGACGAGCGTCGGGTCGTTCGACGGGGTGCCTCCCACGGAGCGGTCGTCGCGGTCGTCGGGTGCGTTGATGTTGGCCCGGTCGATGACGTAGACGCCCATCTGGTCGCACAGCGCGTAGAACCACCACGGCTGCGGATAGTCGGGACGCAGAGTGTTGATACCCTTGGTTTTGAGCGCCGCAATCTCCTTGCGGGTCGTCAGCCGGTCCTTGGCTGCGTTGTAGCGGGCGCTGCGAATGTCGAGCGGACGGTCGAAACGCACGATGCGTCCGTCGGCGAACTCCGTTTTGCCGAATCCGATCTGCATGGGGATGTATTCGCGCAGTATGCCGCCCACTTTGATATAGAGCGTCAGCGCATAGAGCGGAGCCTTGCCTTCGCCCCACTTGTTCTCGTAGGTGTGGTAGATATACGGCGTGAAGCGCACCGTGTCGGTCGAGCGTCCGGGAACGGAGACCTCCTTTACGCTGTATTCCATCAGCTTTCCGGCCGGCGAGTAGATGTCGTAACCTACGGTGAGCGGTTCGTCGAAGTTGTATGAGTTGCCGACGACGACCCTCAGGTCGAGCACTCCGAAGCGCCGAAGCGAGTCAGGCCGCAGCTCCACCTCGAAGTCGCGTATTCCGACCTTGCGCTGGCTGAATACGTAGCTGTTTTCGAGCGACTGGCGCGGCGAAGCCGGGATTCCCTGCTGAATCTGCGGCACGCGGCTGGGACGCAGGGCCAGCGCTATTTCATTGCTGCCCTCGCTCACATAGGGCGTCAGCAGGAAGTCGGCCGGCGTGTGCGAATCCTCGACGGTGGCTGCCACCTCGCCGTTTACCATGAGCATGTATGCCGCCCCGATGTTTTCCAGATGGAGGAATATCTCCGAGTCGGTCCACGAGCGCGGCACCTGCAACTTGCTCTTTATGACATTCACGCTGCCGATTGTCACCACCGTGTCGGGGTAGACGGGCAGAAAGCG
>CAMWIG010000173.1 GCA_947174295.1 uncultured Alistipes sp.
ATGTTTATGTGGATTGTGTCGTTTGTCGACGGCGGAGTTCGCGCGCGCTTCGGCTGCGCGAAGAACGGGCAGGGAGGCCCTGTCCCCCGGCACAAGGCCTGGGACTCGGTGATGGGGTGCGGTGTTGGCAGGGTGGGACGGTTACGCGAAAATCCCCCCCCCGGTCACGGGAGAGGGATTGTATGTCGAAATATGAAGCGCCGATTTCATTGTATCGAGGGCAAAGATACGCATATTTCGGTAAAATACAAATATTTATGACTAAAAAAAATCAAATGCGCGTTTGCCGTAGTTCCGCTGCTGGAGCATCGCACTTCTCCGTAAAAACAGCTGGCCGGAGGTGTGCACCGGCAGCTCCGCAATGGCTGCCGCGGTTGTCGTCGGATTGCCGCAGGTATTTTCGGCACTTCGCGAAAAAGCCCCTCCGCAAGAGTAAGCGGAGGGGCTCGAAAGGGTATTTGTCCGCGGGACTACTCGTCCAGCAGAATCTCCAAAATCTTGATTGCCGCCGTCGAAATCGGGGTGCCCGGGCCGAAGATTGCGGCCGCACCGTCGCGATAGAGTTCGTCGTAGTCCTGAGCGGGGATGACGCCGCCGACGATTACGATGATGTCCTCGCGGCCGAGCTTCTTCAACTCGGCGATAATCTGCGGTACGAGCGTGAGGTGACCTGCCGCCAGCGACGATACGCCCACCACGTGCACGTCGTTCTCCACGGCCTGCTTGGCCGCCTCCTCGGGGGTCTGGAACAAGGGGCCCATGTCGACGTCGAAGCCGATGTCGGCGTAACCCGTAGCGACGACCTTGGCGCCGCGGTCGTGGCCGTCCTGACCCAGCTTCGCAATCATGATGCGCGGCTGACGGCCCTCCTTCTTGGCGAACTGAGCTGCGAGCTCTTTCGCATGCTCGAACGATTTGTCTGCTTTCACTTCCGAACTGTAAACTCCTGAAATTGAACGAATGACTGCCTTGTAGCGGCCGACTACGACCTCGCAGGCATCGGAAATCTCACCCAGCGTCGCGCGAACCTTCGCAGCCTCGACGGCGAGCTCCAACAGGTTGCCTTCGCCCGTGCGCACGCACTCGGTGATGGCGTCCAGAGCACGCTTCACGGCCTCCGAGTCGCGGTTTGCGCGCAACTCGTTCAGGCGCTTGATTTGGCTCTCGCGAACCGCCGTGTTGTCGACGGCCAGGATGTCGATCGGAGCCTCCTTTTCGAGACGGTACTCGTTCACGCCGATAATCTTCTGCTCGCCCGAGTCGATGCGGGCCTGCGTGCGGGCCGCCGACTCCTCGATACGCATCTTGGGGATACCCGTCTCGATGGCCTTGGCCATACCGCCGAGCTTCTCGATCTCCTCGATGTGCTCCCACGCCTTGTGGGCGATTTCGTTGGTCAGCGTCTCCACGTAGTAGGAGCCTGCCCACGGGTCGACCTCGCGGCAGACGTTGGTCTCCTCCTGAATGTAAATCTGGGTGTTGCGGGCGATACGCGCCGAGAAGTCGGTCGGCAGTGCGATAGCCTCGTCCAGAGCGTTGGTGTGCAGCGACTGGGTGTGACCCAGAGCGGCGCCCATGGCCTCGATTGCCGTGCGGGCAACGTTGTTGAACGGATCCTGCTCGGTGAGCGACCAGCCCGAGGTCTGCGAGTGGGTGCGCAGCGCCAGCGACTTGGGATTCTTCGGGTCGAACTGCTTGACGATTTTGGCCCACAGCATGCGGGCCGCGCGCATCTTGGCAATCTCCATGAAGTGGTTCATGCCGATAGCCCAGAAGAACGACAGACGCGGTGCGAAGGCGTCGATCGACATTCCGGCGTTGATACCTGCGCGCAGGTACTCCAAACCGTCGGCCAGCGTGTAGGCCAGCTCGATGTCGGCCGTAGCGCCTGCCTCCTGCATGTGGTAGCCCGAAATCGAGATGGAGTTGAACTTGGGCATGTTCTTCGACGTGTACTCGAAGATGTCGGCGATGATTTTCATCGAGAACTTGGGCGGATATATATAGGTATTGCGCACCATGAACTCTTTGAGGATGTCGTTCTGAATCGTACCGGCCAGCTGGTCGAGCGTGCAGCCCTGTTCAAGACCGGTCACGATGTAGAATGCCAGAACGGGCAGCACGGCGCCGTTCATGGTCATCGACACCGACATGCGGTCCAGAGGAATGCCGTTGAAGAGGACCTTCATATCCTCCACCGAGCATATCGACACGCCGGCCTTGCCCACGTCGCCCACCACGCGCGGATGGTCGGCGTCGTAGCCGCGGTGCGTGGCGAGGTCGAACGCAACCGACAGACCCTTCTGGCCTGCGGCGAGGTTGCGGCGATAGAATGCGTTCGACTCCTCGGCGGTCGAGAAGCCGGCGTACTGACGGATTGTCCACGGACGCATTACGTACATCGTGGAGTAGGGGCCGCGCAGGAAGGGTGCGATACCTGCTGCATAGTTGAGGTGTTCCATGCCTTCGAGGTCGGCCGCCGTGTATGCGCCTTTGACGGGGATGCGCTCCGAGGTGAGCCACGGTTCGCCCGTTTCGGCCGCGGTGCCGCACTGCGAGGGCGCACCGCCGTTGTATTTCAGTTCTGAAAATTTTGCTCTCATGACTAATTCGTGTTTTAGATTCCCAGCTCGCGGAGGTAGGATTTAAGCGTTTCGAGCACGTTGCTCTTGACGTTGATGAAGTTGGTGATGCCCTGTGCTTCGAGCTCCGGAGTGCATGCCGGAGCACCTGCTACGACGAGTATCGCGCGACCGGCAAGGAGCTCCTTGACCTTGGGCGCTGCCTCGGCGTAGTCGTCGTCCGAAGCGCAGACGACCACGATTTCGGCCTTCGATGCCAAAGCGGCCTCGACGCCCTCCTCCACCGACTTGAAGAACGTGTTGTCCTGCACGCGGATGCCTGCGCAGGCGAAGAAGTTGCACGAGAACTGTGCGCGGGCGCGGGCCATCGCCAGACTGCCGCACGTGAGCATGAACGCCTTGGGCGTCTTGCCGCTGCGGTCGGTTTCCAGACGCATCTTCTCGAACGCCATGGCGCCGCGGTAGGGTTTCAGCACGTTGCCCTCGGGGCGCTTGCGCTCCACGGCCTCGGCTGCGAGTTTCTCGTCGGCCACCTCGGTGAAGTTGGGGAACTGGTTGGCACCCAGAATAATCTGACGGCGCGTGGCGATGTTCTTATCCTTGGCTGCGGCCGATGCGTCGACGCGCTCGACGATGAAGCCCGCCTTGAACGCCTCGGTGTAGCCGCCCTTCTCCTCCACTTCGAGGAAGAGTTTCCATGCCTCGGCCGCGATGCTCTGCGTGAGGTTCTCGATGTAGTACGAACCGCCGGCCGGGTCGACCACCTGGTCGAAGTGGGCCTCGTGTTTGAGCAGAAGCTCGACGTTGCGGGCGATGCGCTTCGAGAACTCGTCGGGAGTCGCGTATGCGTCGTCGAACGGGCGCACTTCGAGCGAGTGGACGCCGGCAATCGACGCCGACATGGCCTCGGTCGTGCCGCGAAGCATGTTCACATAGGGGTCGTAGACGCTCTGGTTCCAAGCCGAGGTCACGGCGTGGACGAACATCTTGGCCGAGCACGGGCACTCGGGCTTGTAGCTGTCGACGATGTTGGCCCAGAGCATGCGCGCGGCGCGGAACTTGGCCATCTCCATGAAGTAGTTGGAGGTCACCGAGAACGAGAAGCGCAGACGGCGTGCAGCCTGGTCGGCCGAAAGACCAGCCTCCATGAGGCGTACCAGGTAGTCGTGGCCTGCGGCGAGGGTGAATGCCAGCTCCTCGACGATTGTCGAACCGCTGTCGCTGAACAGGTTGCCCGATACGGTCACCACGCGGATGTGCTTGTACTCCTCGACGCGGCGCACGATTTGCGCGATGCGCTCGAAGCACTTCTCTCCGTTGCCCGAGCAGAACGCGCCGTTGAGGGCGAGGTTGCCCAGCGGGTCGATGCAGAAATTCAGGCGGAGCTCATCCTTGGCGATGCCCTCGCGCTCGACCTTGTCGAGCAGCAGCTCGGCATGAGCCGCGCCCTTCACGCCCGAGAGCGTGAGTTCGATAGCCGTGAGGTGGATTCCTGCGAGCAGGGTGTCCAGCTCGGCCGCCGTAAGTTCGCGGGTCATGCGGAACTCCAACGAGTCGACGCCGGCGTCGAGCAGACGCAGCGCTTCGGCGTTTGCCGTCGCGGGGCATGCGACCTCTACGGTCTGGTGGATGCACCAGCGGTTGTCGCGGCGCACGCCGCGCACGTAGGGAAATTCGCCCGCCTCGACTCCGAGGTGTGCGATATCGGCGAGGTTCTCGGCGCGGTAGTAGGGACGGACGTTGAATCCCTCGCCTGTACGCCACACGAGTTTACGCTCGTAGTCGGCACCTTTCAGGTCGGCGGTAATCACCTCTTCCCACTTCTCTGTCGAGACCTCGGGGAATTCGGTGAAAAGCTTTTCACGTTTGTTGTTTGCCATAACTATTTTAGAGATTGGTTTGTTTTTCAACAGTCGTTTTCACGCGTCGGCAGTGTCCGTGCATGCACGCCGCTGTCGCCGGCTTATCGAAAACGTCTTTATAAATTTCCTTTAAAATCGTGTAAAGATATAAAAAAAATATAGAAATGTTATATTTATAACAGTAAATCTTCCCCGCGCT
>CAMWIG010000174.1 GCA_947174295.1 uncultured Alistipes sp.
AAATAAGCGAAGCGCTAAATATCCGATTCCGAGAGGACCCGCCGCAGCGGGTCCTTTTTTCGGTGAATTGCATTCCGCCGTTTCCCGCCTCGGCAGAGTCCGAACTCCGTTCGACTCTGCGCTCGGCTTAACAAAACGGTTGAACTTCATTCTTCCATTTCTCGCCCCGGCATAGTCCGAACTCCGTTCCGCTCTGCGCTCGGCTTAACGAAACGGGTGAACTTTATTCTTTCATTTCTCGTGGCGGTTCGCGATTTGCAACTGTTTCACCTCATGAGATACTTCGCCGACGCTCAATATGACACCGCAAACAAATGCCGCATGTGGTTGCATCGTAATAAAGCGATTAATAATCAATCATTCCCAAATGCAATGAAGCCGTTTCTGCCTGACAGAAGCGGCTTCGTTCATGATTGCCAATTACTCATTACCAATATTAAACTATCGCCGCCCATCCTCGAAAGGACAGGCGGCGATAGTTTTACGCAGTCGCGGCTGTTAGTAGCCCATCGACTTCGAGGAGGCATACGAAATCTTCAAGGCCTTCGCGCGGCGAAGCTCCTGCTTGATGTTCGTAATCATACCCATCTTGGTATTCTCGTCGGCTTTGAGGCAAATCGTCATCGAAGCACGATCCATCTCGCTGAGCTTGTCGCGCTCACCTGCGACGAAGATACCGATATCCTGAGCTGTTCTGTAAGCGTCGTTGAGCTGAATCACGGGAGCCGTACCGAACTTCGACTGCATCATCGGAACGGGAGGGCCTACGTGAATGAAGCTGACGAGCGACTTCTTTTCGAGTTTCTGGACCTCCGTAGCCTGCGGGAGACGGTAGCGAACCAGCAACTCCTGGTCACGCATGGTGGTCGACACCATGAAGAAGAACAGAATCATGTAGATAACGTCGGGAAGCGACGCCGTCGAGATTGCGGGCAACTCCTTGTTGCCCTTCTTTTTCATTACTGCCATTACTTCTTTCCGACTTTACGCGGCTCGGCCTCCGAAACTTTCAGGGGCACAGCCTTGGTTATTACTTTACGCTGGTCTTCCGACAACTCCGAGAAGTCGACGCCGAACTTGCGGTTGGAAACCTCGTTGCGCACTTCGTTGAAGGCGCGGGTCAGCTCGTTCTGCACCATGATGTAGACCTGATAGGGGGTCTCATCGGCGGTCTGCAACGAGATGACGCCCTGGCTCACCGGGTACACCCACTTGCTGCCGTCGGGCAGCTCGAACTCCTCCTCTACCTTTTCGGGGTAGGTGGGGTCGTCGTAGGGGTTGAGAATGAACTCCTTCGCCATGTTCGTCAGATCGTGAATATCGACGGGCGCCGGTTTGCCTTCGAGGCCTGCCATGATCGAACCGCTACCGTTGACGAATACAAGGTAGAGGTTTCGCTCTTTGACTTCGACCTCTTTCTGTTCGACGTTCTCCTCTGGCAGTGGCGGCAGTACGCGCACCAGACCCGTATCGACGTTCATCGTGGTGGCGACAAGGAAGAATATCAACAGCGAGAACGCAATATCGGCTTGCGAGGAGCTGTTGACCTCTGGAACTTTTCTTTTATTTCCTGCCATTGTTGACTACTTTATTATTTGAATGCACCCGTGATTTCCGACCACAGAGCCGACAGGATGGCACCCGCCATTGCGAAATATGCCACCCAGATGCTCGCGCTCGAAAGGAGAGTCTCGCTCTCGCCGAAGTAACCGCCTTTCTCGATATTGGGAATCAATACCTCGTGGCCCTTCGCAATCAGATACGACGCGGCGACTACCACTACGACGACACCGACCGAAACGAGGGTGCTCTTGATACCCGTGGAGCTCTTGACCATACCCACGATGGCACAGTAGAGTGCCGCGCAGATAGTGCCCACGAAGAGCAGGTAGGCCCAAACGATGTTGTAGGCCACTGCCGTGCATGCTGCCGCGTCGATGGCACCCGAGCTCGACGCGGGCGTCGCGATGACGGCCCATGCGCAGAGAGCTACGGTAATTGCCAACAGAACGATCAGCAATATGTTCAATACCTTTTTCATAAATATCTATTTTCTCTTTTTAAAACTCTTTGGTACGGATTATTTCTTATTGTAAGCCGTCAGCAGGTCTACGAGCGTAATCGAAGCATCCTCCATATCGTTGACGAGGCTGTCGATCTTAGCGATGATGTAGTTGTAGAAAATCTGCAAAATAACGGCTACGATAAGACCCATAAGAGTAGTCAAAAGAGCGACCTTGATACCGCCTGCAACGAGCGTCGGGGAGATATCGCCGGCAGCCTGAATTGCGTCGAATGCGCCGATCATACCCACGACGGTACCCATGAAGCCCAACATCGGGGCGAGGGCGATGAACAGACCGATCCACGAAAGACCCGACTCCATCTGGCCCGTCTGAACCGAACCGTAGGAAACGACAGCCTTCTCGACTGCATCCAGACCCTGATCGTAGCGGTCCAGACCCTGATAGTAGATCGAAGCGATAGGACCGCGCGTATTGCGGCAGAGCTCCTTAGCCTTCTCGACACCGCCGTTGTTGAGAGCCTCCTCGACGTTCTGGGTGAACTTCTTGGTGTTGATGGTAGCCAGCGACAGATAGAGGATGCGCTCGATAACCACTGCAAGACCTACGACCAAGCAGAAGAGCACCGGAAGCATCCACTCCCAACCGCCTTCGAGGAACTTCTGCATCAGCACGTGGTGCAGCGAGTCGCCGGCAATCTCGGTCTCCGAAACTACGGTCTCTGCGACAGTAGCAACTTCCTCGGTTGCGGGAGTAGCAGCCTCCTCGGGCTCCTGAGCGAACACGTTAACAGTGCCGAGCGAGAAGAGGGCAACTGTCAGAATCAAAAAAAGTTTTTTCATAGTTTGTTAAATTAGAATTTTGATTAGTTAATTGTTTTGCTCTGTTATTTTTGTTTTTCGTTAAAAATCCGTCGAAATATACACTCCGCGACACCGCCCGCACACGGCAAACCGCTGAATCCGCTCCGTGAAGCGTCATCGCAGCATTTCTCCGCAAAAGGCACGAACCTGCTAATAATCAGCAAGCTATCAACACAAACTCGGCCATTCGGCGTCTTCGGCATTCGGAATATGTTTTATTTCAGTGCGAAATATATAAAAAAAAATCCACACCTGCAACGGCCTATCGCGTAAATTCTCCGCGAAGCGAGCGCCTGAGCAGTTCGGCCCGCTCCTGCCGCGACTCGGTCGCGCCGAGCACGTACATCATCTTCGTGACGGCCGCCTCGGTGGTCATGTCGTAACCGCAGAGCACGCCGGCGCGTTGCAGCGCGAGGCCCGTCTCGTAGAGCTCCATCGACACCTCGCCGTCGCCGCACTGCGTGACGTTGAGTATCGTCCGGCCCGCAGCCACGGCATCGCGCACGGCACTGATGAACCACTCGTGCGTCGGGGCATTTCCCGCGCCGAACGTTTCGAGGACTATTCCCTCGACATCATCCATCGAGAGCAGGCGCCGCAGCAGCTCCTCGCGCATTCCGGGGAAGAGCTTCACCACCATCACTCTGTCGTTGAGCGACGTATCTACGCCGAACGGCTCGTCCGGCATCGGCGCCGCGGCACTGCGGTTGTAGGTGATGTTCACGCCCACCTCGGCCAGCGGCGGGTAGTTGTACGACCTGAACGCATTCAGCTCCTCGGCGCTGCGTTTGGTGGTGCGGTTGGCGCGGAAGAGCCTGTTCTGGAAGTAGAGGGCCACCTCCGAAATCTCGGGCCGGCCGTCGGGGCGCTTGGCTCCGGCAATCTCGATTGCCGTGATGAGGTTTTCGCGTCCGTCGGTGCGCAGCACGCCTATCGGAATCTGGCTGCCGGTGAAAATCACGGGTTTGGCCAGTCCGCGCAGCATGAAGCTCAGCGCCGAGGCGGAGTAGGACATGGTGTCGGTACCGTGCAGGACGACGAATCCGTCGTGGCGGTCGTAGTTGTCGCGGATGATGCAGGCCATCTCGGCCCAGTCGGCCGGGGTGACGTTCGAAGAGTCGATGGGTGGAAGCGTCATGACGTCGATGTCGACTTGCAGACGTTTGAGCGACGGAAACTCCTCGTATATGCCGCTGAAATCGAACGGCACGAGCGCTCCCGTCTCGGCATCGGTCTTCATGCCGATGGTTCCCCCGGTGTAAATTATCAATACGGACGGTTTCATAAGTCAAAGATACGAATAAGCGAGCGCAATGCCAAATTTATTTGAGCATTGCCGAGCGAGAGTATCTAAGGCGACAGCCAAAGATACGAATAAGCGAGCGCAAAATTACCGTTCGGGGTACGAGAGCGTCCGAGACGGAGCATTACCAATCCGGCTCGGCGGTTCAAAGTATCCTGCCGCAGCGGCTTCCGTTCGCACCTCGTTCGCCGGTTCAAAATCCAAGGTTTCGGACAGCGAGAAGGGAAGCCGATTCATCCCGGCTTCGGCACGCGGGTTTGCGAAAAAAATCGCTACATTTGCCGGCACTGGAAAAGTCTGCGAAATATGAATATCGAGGAGTTCAGAGATTATTGCCTCTCGCTGGCGGGGGCCGAGGAGAGCATGCCGTGGCGCGACGGCCGCAACGAATACGACCGCGGCTTGCTATGCTTCTCCGTTGCAGGCAAATGGTTCGCCGTCG